>JACZST010000093.1 GCA_022574065.1 Acidobacteriota bacterium | reverse complement strand
GACTCTTCGTTTCTCCTCGCGCAGCGGGCGAGACGCGTTACAGCCAGAGGGGGCTTTGGCAGAGCGAGTATCCCATGAGGTCAGTCGCGCCCAGCACCCCTCCCAGAGCCTCCTCCGCTCGCAGACTTCGTCTGCTCACGCCTCCCCCACTTCGTGGGAGAGGCCAAACAGGGCGTGATGGCTCATCCGGCCGCCTTCGCCCGAATCAGCTCGTGGACGACCTTCGGGTCCGCCCTCCCACCGGTTGCCCGCATGACCTGACCGACCAGGAAGCCGACGGGCTTCGTATCTCCGCCCACAATCTTTTCCACGGCGTCTGCGTTGGCTGCGAAGACTTCGTCAACGGCGTTTTCGATGGCCGACACATCCGAGATCTGGAGCAAATCCCTGGCCTCGGCGACGGCCTGCGGATTGCCTTCGCCGGCAAGCACGGCGCCGAGCACCTCCTTGGCAGCCGTCGAGGAGAGGTCTCCTTCCGCGGTCATTGCCGCAAGCTCGACGAGATCGCCGGATCGGAGCCCGGTGTCACCGATGGCCTTCTCCTCACGGCGCAGGTAGGCAACCACCTCCCCGGTGAGCCAGATACCGACCGGGCGCGGGTCGGCGCCCCCGACAACGGCATCTTCATAGAGGGTGCCGAGATCCGGGGAATCGACGAGGAGAGCGGCGACCTGGGCATCGGCGCCGAGGTCCTTGTAGCGGGCTCGCTTTTGTGCCGGCAGCTCGGGCCGACGGGCTCGCACCCGCCGGCGCCATGCCTCATCGATGTATAACGGTAAGAGGTCGGGTTCCTGGAAGTAGCGATAGTCCTCGGACTCTTCTTTGGAACGCATCGACGTCGTGATCCCCGACTCCTCGTTCCAGTGGCGGGTCTCCTGAACGACAGTCCCGCCTTCCTCGAGCACCTCGGTCTGGCGGTCGATTTCGTAGGCGATGGCCCGCTGCATGGACCGCAACGAGTTCACGTTCTTCACCTCGGCCCGGATGCCGAGCCGGTCCGAACCCTGGGGCCTGAGCGAGACGTTGGCATCGAAGCGCATCGAACCTTCCTCGAGCCTGGCATCAGAGACGCCGAGGGCTCGGACGATGCGCTGCAGCTCAGCCCCGTACGCCCTGGCCTGCTGCGGGCTGCGGATATCGGGTTCGGTCACGACCTCGACCAGCGGCACCCCGGCACGGTTGAAATCGAGGAGTGTGTGCGCCGCGCCATGGATGCGACCGGTCTCACCCTGGTGGAGACTCTTGCCGGTGTCCTCCTCCATGTGGACCCTGGTGATCCCGATGCGGGTCGTCTCGCCGGCGACCTCGAGGTCGAGGTGCCCATCGACACCGACCGGGAAGGTGAATTGAGATATCTGATAGTTCTTTGGGAGGTCGGGGTAGAAGTAGTTCTTCCGATAGAACAGGGAAGTCTCAGTGAGGGTGCAGTCGAGTGCTTCGGCAATAGATAGGATCCCCTCGATGGCCTGTTCGTTCGCTACAGGCAACGCACCCGGAAGCGCAAGACACACCGGGCACACCGCCGTGTTCGGCTCGTCTCCGAAGTCAACAGGACACCCGCAGAACATCTTGGTCGCGGTCTGCAGCTCGACGTGGGTCTCGATACCGATCACCGGCTCCCAATTGGTCATGCGTCGACCTCCGAGGTGGCGAGCCTCGCTCTGACGGTGAATTCGGCTGCCCGCTCGACCTCGGCCGCTACCCGGAACATCAGCTCCTCCCCGAGGGCGGGAGCCATGACCTGGAACCCGATGGGCAAGCCGCCCTCGTCCAGCGCAACCGGGACCGACATCGCAGGGTCGCCCGAGAGGTTTGACGGGATGGTGCACACGTCTGAGTAATACATGGCCAGCGGATCGGATACCTTGGCGCCGATTTCGAATGCCGTGGTGGGGCTGGTCGGAGATACCAGAACGTCGACCCGCTCGTAGGCCGTGGCGAAATCCTGCCTGACCAGAGTGCGAACCCGTTGCGCCTGGCCGTAGAAGGCGTCGTAATACCCGGCAGACAGCGCGTAGGTCCCAAGCAGGATGCGTCGGGTTACTTCTGGCCCGAACCCATCGGCACGCGTTTTCGCCATCATCTCCTCGGTGGTCTCCCCGTCGACGCGCAGCCCGTAGCGGACGCCATCGAACCTGGCCAGGTTCGCCGAGGCCTCCGCGGGGGCGATGAGGTAGTACGCCGACAGGGCGTACTCGGTCGACGGGAGCGACACTTCGCTGATGACGGCGCCGGCGTCGCTGAGCCGGTCGACCACGACCCGGGTAGCGGACAGCACTTCGGGATCGATCCCCTCCCCGGTCAGTTCACTGACAACGCCGATACGGAGCCCTTCGACACCGGCTTCCAGCGATCCAGAGATGTCGGGCAGATCGCCGTGGTAGCTGGTCGCATCGAGACGATCCCAGCCCGCTACCCCTTCCAGGAGGGTGGCGGCGTCGGCTACGGTTCGCGCCAGCGGTCCGATCTGGTCGAGGGATGAGGCGAAGGCGATAAGGCCGTATCGGCTGACGAGGCCGTATGTCGGCTTGACCCCCACCGTGCCGGTCAGCGATGCCGGCTGCCGGACCGACCCACCGGTGTCGGAACCGTATCCACCGAATGCCGACCCGACTGCGACCGCCGCCGCCGATCCGCCAGACGAACCACCGGGCACGGTGTCGGTGTCCCATGGATTCCGCGTCGGACCGTAGGCGCTGTTCTCCGTCGACGAGCCCATGGCGAACTCGTCGAGGTTGGTCTTGCCGACGATGACGGCTCCACCTTCTCGAAGCCGGGCAACGGCGGTCCCGTCGTATGGAGGATTCCAGCCGGCGAGAATCTGCGAGGACGCGGTGGTGACGACCCCGCGGGTGACCATGTTGTCCTTCAGCGCAACCGGGATCCCGAGCAGGGGCCGCTCGTCGTCACCGGCAGCCAGCGACCGGTCGGCCGTCGCCGCGGCCGCCCTGGCACCGTCATGATCGATGGTGAGATAGGCGTGCAGGTGGGCTTCGGTGACTGCGGCCCGCCGCAACGCGGCATCGAGCAGGTCGGTTGCGGTGAAATTCCCGGTGCGGAGCCCGGCCCCGGCCTCATCGATGGTCAGGTCGGCAAGGTCGCTCATTCGTCGCCGAGGATTTTGGGGACCCTGAAGTAGCCGTCTTCGGGATCGGGAGCCTCGGCGAGGATCTCGTCACGGTCGAGACACGCCGTGACCTCGTCAGAGCGGAAGGCGTTCACCATTGTGAGCGGGTGTGAGGTCGGTTCGATCCCGTCGGTCGGCAGGCCCTGGACGCGAGCGGCATGCTCGAGAATCTGCTCCAGCTGCTCGCTGTATCGCTCCAGCTCATCGTCGGTGAGGGCAATGCGGGCAAGGTGGGCGACCCTGGAGATATCGAAGTCGACAGGCATGAGGGGGATGGTACCGAGAGTCGCGAGTCGCAAGTCGCAAGAGAAGTCCTTGCCTCTCCCGCAAGCGGCAGGGGCGCGGGGGAGGCGCGAGCGGGCGGAGCCGGCGAGCGGAGACACCCCATGGGTGTAGTTGTCAAGCTGCGATGTTGGTGGTTGTTGGTTGGCGGTGGGCCCAGGCGGTGTTCTCGTTGTAGTGGGTTCCGTGTTTGAGGCAGCCGTGGAGGATGCCGACGAGCCGGTTGGAGAGTGCTCTGAGGGCTTGGTAGTGGGTGTCTTGGTTGGCTCGTCGTTGGTCGTAGAACGCTCGGCAGCCGGGGCTGGTGGTGAGCGAGCAGAACGCCCATCGTATGGCAGCGTCGTAGAGATGGTTGTTGCGGACGTAGCGGGCGGTGACCGTCTTTGTCTTCCCTGAGGCGATGGTCAGCGGTGACGTGGCGGCGTAGTTCCTGCGAGACTTGACGTCGGTGAACCGTTCGGGGTCGTCCCCGAATTCGCCGAGTACCCGGGCGCCGAGGACATCACCGAGTCCTGGCATGGAGAGGTAGATGGCGGCGTCCGGGTGCTGCTCAAAAGAGTCTTCGAGGGTCTTTTCAAGCTGCGCGATCTGTAGGTTGATCTCCGAGATGACCGCCACTGCAGATCGGGTTGTTGCCGCGAACGCTTCTGTGACCGGGCCGGGGGCTTCCAGATGCACCGCTCGTAGGCCCATCTGGATGTCGGCGGCACGTCGATCCAGGTTCCGTTGCCGGCCGCCTCGTTTCAACGTTGCTTTGATTTGAGGGATCGTCAGGTGGGCACCCTCTCTGGGAGATGGCGCTTTGTTAAGCACCGCCAGGGTGTCTCGGTCGGCGAGACTCTCGAATGTTTCTAATGCTGCGGGGTAGTACTCCCGTAACGCGGAGCGGAGACGATTGGTGTGCCGTTTCCTCTCCCAGATGAGGCCCTGATGGGCTCGAGCCAACACTTTTATGCCCTCGCCTTGTGGCGAGTCGCCAGCGACGGGACGGTGATTATGCCGATCGGTACGTACCAGATCTGCAAGCAGCTTCGCATCGCCGCGATCCGACTTCGAGCCACTCACACGATGCCGGTCCCGATACCGAGACACCGACTTTGGGTTGACCGCATACACCTGATAACCAGCAGCCACCAGAGCATGGACCCACAAGCCGCGGTCGGTTTCGATCCCGACCACCACCTGGGACGGATCCGAAACATGTTCACCAACCAGATCGTGAAAGCCAGCAACACCCTCGATCCCTTCGGGGAACCGTCGAAACGCCAACCGGGCACCGGCCTCATCCATCACACACACGTCATGGTGAGCCTCGGCCCAATCGTCACCCACAAAAATCATCGCAACTCCTTTCTCCGTTCCGTCTGCGAGCCGAAGGGAACCCAGCTGCGACCTAATGGACCAGTGCTCAACGGCACGACACCCCATGAGCGCTCTCAGGCATCCCTCACCAACCGGCCGGGGCACAATCTCCGCTTAGGAATCAACGCTCCAGGGGGCAATAGTGCTCACCGGCCGGCGGCTCAGCTACCAGCCTGCCACAACAAGCCAGTGCACACCCATTAGGGGGCTTTGGGAGCCCGCCGGTCGCGCCTGAGCTCGAGCGATCGTGACCCACCAAAAACCCCACCGCGTCAGGCCTGTGGGCTCTCCGCGTCTCCCGTCGCGGGAGAGACGAACCGGCACTGGACGTTGCTGTGCCGATTCCCCGTAAGCTGCACCCATGTCTTCGAACGAACCCGTGGACGCGCCGGTTACGCCGCAGGTCGTGGACGCCGACGACCCTGCGGCGGAGGATGACGCCGATGGGCCGTTTGTCACCGAGCCGTCGAAGCTGATCCGGATCGCCTCGATGACGCGAGCGATGTTGGAGGAGGTTCGTGCATCCGGTCTCGACGATCAGGGTCGGCGGCGTCTCATCGTCATCTATCACAATTCGATCGACGAGCTACGCGACGTGTTGTCCGACGACCTCAAGGAGGAACTGGACGCGATCTTTCTCCCGCTGGAGAGGGAAATCCCGACCGAGTCTGAGCTGCGGATCGCCCAGGCCCAGCTGGTCGGGTGGCTCGAAGGGCTCTTCCATGGCATCCAGGCGTCATTGCTGACCCAGCAGATGTCGGCGCAGGCCCAGCTCGAGCAGATGCGGCGCCGGCGGGCCCTCGAGGCACCGCAAAGCTCGGATGAGGACGATTCGAGCGGTCTCTACCTCTGAGGGCAGTTCAGGAGCCGTTGCCGACGATGGCGACGAACAGCGTCAGGACGACGAGGGCTGCGGTGACCGCGATCATCGCCCACACCGACCAGGTCAGACCCTTCACCGATGATGCACTGTCGTTGAGTGCTTTGATCAGGTCATCGAGGCGCGGGTCCATCACCGGCTTCTCACTCCCCGATGCGGAATTGCTCCCGACCGGACTGGCGAGGGGCGCGACTCTGGTGGCCACCCTGGTCTCCGGGGCAACGTCGGCAGGAGTGAGGACGATCTCCGGGCCCTCGGTCGGATGACCGAGTCTGATGGTGGTCACGCCGTCGATGTCAAGGAACTGGATACGCGAGCCGCTATGGAAGGTGCCATTTCTGCTCGAGGCATCCTCTACTACCCAGTGGTTGCCGTCGTGTTTGACGATGGCATGACGGCGGGAGATGCCGGGTTTCGACACGGGGACGGTAGCGCCGACGTCGGCGCCTATCACAGCCGTCTGCCCTTCGGCGACGGTGTGTTCTTGTCCATCGTATTCGACCTTCAGGTCCACGATCCCCCGGGGTTCGACTCGACGAGGCCAGCAATCTAGCCATTTCCCGCTGTTGACAGAAGTTGGTCGATGACGGGGTGTGAAGCAACGCTGCGCAAGCGATTGTGGGAACACCGATCCGGGGTCCGGCGTTGACTGCTGAACGAGAGAACAGGGGCTTGTTGGACCATGCTGGCGCTGGAGACGTTGTGGGAACCGCAGGAGCCGTGGCGGGAGGATGCCGCGTGTCGGAATCTCGACGTCGCCGTTTTCTTCCCGACGGACGAATCCGAGGACGCCACGCTCGAGGCAAAGGCGATTTGCGACACGTGCCCCGTCGCTGATTCTTGCCTCCAGTACGCCCTGTCGACCAATCAGCCGGAAGGGGTCTGGGGCGGACTCGATTCCAACGAACGCCGCCGCCTGCGGCGTCGCATCCGCGATCAAGCCCGTCGCAAGGCCAGCTGAGCCTCATCGCCTCTTGGTGATTACCAGGATCGACTAGGTCGCCCTCGAACCCACGCCGGCCATCCGAGCCTGCGATCATGCCGCTCCAGACTGGAGCGACCCGGACACAGCGCCAAAGGGGGTGGTCGAGATGGCAACCGCTGCTTCGCAAAGAGTCGTAAACTCCCGCCGCTGCATGAGCCCGGCGTAGGGGGATGATGCGACGAATCTTGTTGGGGATCGCTATCGGTATCCCCGCGTTCGCCCTGGTCGTGGTCGCGGCTCGCTTCGGATATGACGAATGGGTCAACCAGGACAAGGTGGGGCGGTCTGTCTCGGCCGGCGGTGTTGATCTGTCTGGCCTTTCGGTTGCCGCCGCCGCCGCTGCTATGGCCGGGTATGAGGAGCGACTCGCAACCGAGCCGGCGACGTTCTCGGTGGATGGCGAGGAGGTGACCGTTGTTGGGTCGACGGTTGGCCTGGAGGTCGATGAGGACCAGCTCGCCGCCTCTGCGATTGAAGCACGGCGCAGTGGTGGATTGTTTACCGACTTCACCGGCTGGGTGATTTCATGGTGGTCACCCGTCGAGCTGGCGGTTCCGATCACGATCGACGAGGTGTTGCTTGGCGTTGTGCTCGACGATTGGGACCGCAACGTCATCGACGACCCCGCATACGAGGGTGCGGTGCTCGTCGATAATGGCGTTCCCGTTCCCGAGTACCCGCAGGCGGGGCAGATGATCGACCGAACTGTTGCCGTCTCGTTGATCATCGGATCGCTGGAGTCGGCAAAACGGAGCACGGTCGAGGTCCCGCTGACCGA
>JACZST010000092.1 GCA_022574065.1 Acidobacteriota bacterium | reverse complement strand
ACGTCGACGACTGGGAGATCGCAACCAACCCTTTGCCCGCCGTCGGAGGGGTCGCAGCGGCCGCCATGCTGTTGCTGGCCCTCAATCCCCCTTTCGCTGGTTGGACGTCGGAAGAGATCGATCGGCTGGCTCGGATCCAACGCGGCGTGCTCGGCTTCCGTTCCGACCGTCTCGATGACTATGAAGGGCGCTCCGCGGCGGCTGACGAGATCCTGGCACTCGCCCATGCCGGGGATCTGACGGCCCTCGACCGCTCACCGAGCACCGTGCACACCTCGGCTACCGATAGCGACGGCGCCGGGTGTGCGGTCACAGTTTCGGCCGGTTACGGGTCGGGAGCTGTGGTCGCCGGGACCGGGATGTATCTCAACAACTCGCTTGGCGAGGTCGAGCTGCTCGTGGACGGGTTCCACTCGCTGACACCGGGCACACGGCTGGTCTCCAACATGGCGCCAACAGTTGGTCGCCGCGCCGATGGCTCGGTGATCGCTATCGGGACTCCCGGGGCGTCACGGATCACGACTGCCATCTCCCAGGTGTTGATCAACTTCCTCCACCTTGGCATGTCCCTCAGCGACGCGGTAGCCCACCCCAGGATGCATGTCGAGGCGTTCGATGGAAAGCCGACCATTGCTTACGAGCCCGGGCTCGACGTTCGCCCCATGGGTGACATGAGCGCACGCCGATTCCCCGACATCAGCATGTACTTCGGCGGAGTTCAGGCAGCATTGTGGGATCCGGTCGGCGGGCTGTATGGCGCGGCCGACCCGCGTCGCAGCGGTGGGACCGCCAGAGGAGGCGTCGACTGATCGTGGCACCAGGTGGGCCAAGGCTTGCTAACCCCGACGTTGTGCTCGAACCGTGGGGTCGACAGCACAGGGACGGATTGCTCGCCGCGCGGACGATGAGCGCATCAGCCGTTACCTGACCAACCAGTTCCCATATCCCTACCGAACGGGATGCGGACGAGTGGATTGCCATCTGTGAAGCACAGGATCCGGTACTGAGCTTCGCCAACCTCGTCGAGGGTGGGGTGGCCGGCGGCCCAGGGTCGGCGCCCCGAGACGATGTGTGGTCGGGGTCGGCCGAGATCGGATGGTGGCTATCCCCGGGCTACTAGAACCAAGGCATAACCAGCGCCGCCGTGAAACGATATATCTAGTACTGCTTCTAGGATCCTCAACCTGCATCGGGTCGATGCTGGGATATTCGCGACCAACCCGGCCCCCACGAGCGTCGCCGAGGGGGTCGTCTTCTCTTCGAGGGGGTGGCCGTCGACGGCTACCTCAAGAACGCTGACCGACCGCTTGCAATTCGGCCTGGCCAGGCGGGATTGGAATTCGGGTTAGGTCAGCGGCCATCGCACCTAGCCTCCGGACGGTGAGCCGTTACGCCCTCCTGAAGTCGCCGCTCTGGATCGCCGGCATCGTCATTGCCCTGGCCACCATTGTTGCCTTTGTGAACCTCGGTTTCTGGCAGCTCAGGCGTCTCGAGGAACGCCGGACGATCAACGCCACCATCGAGGCGAGAAGCACGGCGGACCCCGTGGAGCTCGTAGAGGCCATCGCCACCTTTGGTGCCGACCCCGAGGCGCTCGCCTACCGCCGGGTGCTGGTGGAGGGCGTCTACGACCAGCTCGAAGAGGTGCTCGTGGTCGCAACCACACTCAACGGACGGCCGGGCCATGACGTGCTTACGCCGCTTCGCAGCGACAGCGTGAACATTGCCGTCGATAGGGGGTGGGTTCCGATCGATACCGAGGGGCCCCCGGTCGTCGACGCCGCCCCTCCCACCGGTTCCGTCGAGGTCGTCGGAATGCTGTTGGAAGGACAGACCCATCGCTCTCTTGGCACCCCAGGAGCCGACGGGTCCTATGAGCAGATCGGCCGCATCGATCTGGGTGTGCTGGCCGGTCAGTGGGGAAGCGACCTGCTGCCGGTGTACCTCCTGGTCGAGAGCGAGGATCCGCCCTCAGGAGATCTTCCGCTGCGGCGCCCACCTCCAGAGCCAAGCGAAGGCCGCCACCTCGGCTATGCCATTCAGTGGTTCACGTTCGCCGCGATCGTTGCCATCGGCTTTCCCGCCCTCGTTATCCGAGGTCAGGCAGCGCCGTCCCTTTAGCCGTGCCTACGAGTCATGTTGTGTCGCCTTCCACGCCTTCTTGCGCAGCTTGAGGTTCTCGCGGTCGGCGGCGCTCTCGATCTCGGATACATTCGGCCAGGATGGAAGGAACCTCTCCCACCCGTTCGGGGTGACTCCGAAGTTGCGGGCGAGCACAGCCATGTACACCTTCGCCTTGTACTCGCCGAACCCGGGCATCGCCTGCACTCGCTTGCTCAGGTCCTCGGCGGAATCGACGTCTGCCCACAGCAGCGTCGGGTCGCCCGAATACTCCGTATCGATGTAGGCAGCGACGCCCTGGACGCGTTTCGCCATGTTGGCCGGGAAGCGGTGGATCGCCGGCCGCTCCCTGAAGATCGTTTCGAGCTCCTCGGGATCCGTCGCCGTCACGGTCTTGGCGTCCAGTGTCCCTCCCAACCGGTCCTTGAGCACTTGCGGGCCCATGAACGCCTTTTCGATCGGGACCTGCTGGTAGAGCACCAGCCCGACGAGAAGGGCGAACGGGTCATTGGCGAGGAGTCGGTTGGCGTCCTCGTCGTCGGTGTATGGCAACGTCTCCGGCATGGAGCCTCCACTGGGTGCTGAACCCCGTATGGTACGCGCCGGCACCGAGGAGGGCGCCGTGACCAAGCGCATCTATTCGACCGACGCCTACGCCAGGACGATGGACGCCGTGGTTCTCGAAGCAGACCGCGACGATGGACGGCTGCTTCTCGACCAGACCGTCTTCTATCCCGGGGGTGGCGGACAGCCGCACGATGTCGGGGACCTGGTAATTGGCGACGACCGGCTTGCCGTGACCCGGGTCGCCCAGGACATCAAGGGCGTTTGGCACTGGGTGGAAGGTGGTCTGCCCGGTGCGGGCACCGCACTGGTCGGCGAGGTTGATTGGGATCGTCGTTACCAGCTGATGCGCACCCATACCGCCATGCACGCCATGTGTGGCGTGATGTGGCACCGGTTCCACAGTCCCGTCACCGGAGGGAATATGAAGCCGGGGGAGGGGCGGCTTGATTTCGAGGTCCCCGACTGGGACCCGGATGATCGGCAACCGATCGAGGACGAGCTCAACCGGCAGCTGGCTCTGGGGCGCGACGTGGAGGTCAGCTTCCTTCCTCGCGCCAAGGCCGACGCCGATCCCAGCCTGATCAGGACCAAGGTAAACCTATTGCCCCCGTCACTCACCGAGGTTCGGGTCATCGACATCGTCGGGCTCGACCGCCAAGCCGACGGTGGCACCCATGTTGGATCGACCTCTGAGGTCGGTCGGATCCGGATCACGAAGACCGAATCCAAGGGTCGGGGCTTCCGCCGTATTCGATTCGACGTGGTCTAGGTGGTCGGTCCCGCCACCTCGACCATGATTTCGTCCAAGGACTTGCGGGTGAGATTGGGCACCTCGGCTCCATCGGCGGGATAACCCACGGGAAAGAGGATGAACGGGCGCTCGTTGGCAGGCCGATCCAGCAGCCGGGTGAGGAACGCCATCGGGCTCGGGGTGTGGGTCAACGTCACCAGCCCGATGCGGTGCAGCGCGGTGATGAATAGCCCACAGGCGATGCCAACGGACTCCTTTACGTAGTAGTTGTGAAAGCGATCGCCCTCCCTGGTCACGCCGTAGCGTTGCTCGAAGACGACGACGAGCCAGGGAGCGGTCTCCAGGAACGGCTTTGCCCAATCGGTGCCAAGCGGCTCGAGGGCCTGGCGCCACTCAGAGGGGAGACGGCCCCCTTCGTAGTTCTTCCGTTCTTCGTTCTCGGCGGCGACACGGATGTCGCGTTTGGTGTCGGCGTCACCCACCAGCACGAACGTCCACGGCTGCCGATGAGCCCCGGACGGGGCGGTGGAGGCGGCTCGGATCGCATACACGACCGCGTCGCGGGCCACCGCCTCATCGGAAAATGTGCGAACAGAGCGACGGGTGTCCATCTCCTCATAGACAGCCCGGGCCGCCGCGACGATGTCGGTTGGCCTGAGCGGAGGTACGAACGGGATCGGGTCGTAACGTTCCATGGTGAGCATTGTCGTGTGTTGGCCGGTGTGGAGACAAATGTCAGCTTCATGACAGAGTGACCACTTTTCAGGGTCCATTGTCGTTTCAACCACATACGCAAATCTATAATCGCCCTCGTCCTCGGAATCGCGCTGGTTGCTGCTGCCTGCTCGTCGGCTTCTGGGTCGTCCTCCGATACGGCCTCCCCTGATGGCTACCCGGCGCCGACGGCCTCGTTTGTCATGTTTGACGGATCAACCGCCACCCTTGCGGATTACGAGGGCCGGCCGGTCGTGGTCAACTTCTGGGCGTCGTGGTGTCCATCCTGCGTCGCTGAGATGTCGGCAGCTCTCAAGCCAGCACAGGAACGGCTCGGTGACCAGGTCGCCTTCCTCGGTCTCAACCTTCAGGACGAGCGCGACGACGCGCTGCGCCTCGTCGACGAGACCGGCGTCCTCTTCGACCTCGGTGAGGACCGGCTCGGTGACGTCTACCTCGAATTCGGTGGGCTGGGGATGCCGTTTACCGCGTTCATCGATGCCGACGGAAACGTCATCAAGGACCACAACGGGCCATTTACCGAACAGCAACTGGTGGAGCTGATCGAAGAGACGTTGCTGCCATGATCGAGGCCCCGATCGCGCTGGCGTTCGCCGCAGGATTGGTGTCTACGGTCAACCCGTGCGGGTTCGCCATGCTTCCGGCGTACCTGGCGTACTTCATGGGCATGGAGGACGACCCCGATGGGCGTGGGTCCGTGCGCAACGCGTTGACCGTGGGTGCGGTCGTGTCATCCGGGTTCCTCGTCGTGTTCGGCTTGGCCGGAATCCTCATCACGCTTGGATTACGGTTCGTGATCGACGTCATCCCATGGCTGGCGATCGTGGTCGGGTTCGGCGTCATCGGCCTCGGCGTCGCCATGCTCTTCGGGTACCAACTGACCGTGGGGCTTCCCAAGGCGAAGCGTGCGAGCACCGACAAGGGATACCGGTCGGTGTTCGCCTTCGGTGTCTCCTACGCTGTCGCCTCGCTCTCCTGCACCCTTCCCGTGTTCTTGACCGTGGTCGCCACCCAGGTGACCCGCGGAACGTTCGTCGGCGGTATCGTCACCTTCCTTGCCTACGGTGCGGGAATGTCCCTGGTCCTGGTTGGCGTTACCGTCGCCCTCGCCTTCGGAAAGCAAGGGCTCATCAGTCGGCTGAAGAGCAGCATGAGGTACATCGGCAAGGTATCCGGTGCCCTGCTCGTCCTGGCCGGCGGCTACATCGTCTGGTTCTGGGCGACCAACATCACCTCGGGGGCCGGTGCGCTCGGTTCATCGGAGCCCTTCCGCATCGTCGAGGATCTGTCGCAGCGGGCGCAGAACTTCATCGCAACCAGCCCGTTCGCCGTGGGTGCGGTCCTGGCTGCCGTGATTGCATCGGGTATTGTCGTGGCAACGGTTTCCAGCCGTCGCCAAGTCCGCCAGGGAGTCGATGTCAACGACTGAAGTCGACCACACCGCCCAGCGTCGTGCGCTCGTCGGTATTGCGGGAGCACAGTTGTTCGCCCTTTCGCTGTGGTTCTCGGCCTCTGCGGTTGCCCCACAGCTCGAGATCGTCTGGGATCTCTCGGTCGGCGAGGTCACCTGGCTGACCCTCACCGTGCAGCTGGGGTTTGTCGCCGGTGCCCTCGGGATCGCGATGAGTGGCATCGCCGACTCCATCCCGGCGCGTCGGTTGTTCACGGTGTCGGCGATTGCCGCCGCCGGCGCCAACGTCGCGCTATTGGTGGTGACCCCGACCACGGTCCCGGTTGCGTTCTTGCTCCGCTTGGCTACCGGAGCCCTTCTCGCCGGCGTTTACCCGAGCGGACTCAAGGTCATGGCCGGATGGTTCCGAACCGGACGCGGGATGGCGCTTGGTGCGCTCGTAGGGGCGCTGACCATCGGCAGCGCCACACCGCACCTCGTCCGAGGCCTCGGTGTTGGTTGGCAAGGAGTGATTCTGATGTCGTCCGCGCTGACCCTGGTGGCGGCAGGGACGATGACGTTTGTGGTCGACGACGGTCCCTTTGAGGTGCCGGTGTCGCCATTTTCGTGGGCTCACGTCCGGAGAGTCATCCGCAACCGTGGCTTCCGGCTCTCCACGTACGGCTACCTCGGTCACATGTGGGAGTTGTACGCGATGTGGACGTGGACGGCAGCGTTCCTTGCCGCCGGCGCGCTGGCCGGGGGATACAGCACGGGCTGGGTGTCCACGGCGACGTTCGCCATCATCGCCATCGGCGGGATCGGCTCCTATGGGGCAGGAGTCATGGCCGACCGCACAGGAAGGACAGGCGTCGCCGGGTGGTCGATGGCCATCTCCGGCTCATGTGCTCTGCTCACACCCCTGCTCTTCGGTCTGTCACCCCTGATCGTTGTTGCCGTATTCCTGGTGTGGGGTCTGACCGTGGTCTCCGATTCCGCACAGTTTTCGACCATGGTCACCGAGACGGTGTCGGCGGAGCTTCGAGGTACGGCGTTGGCGCTGCAGACCGGCCTCGGCTTCCTTCTCACCCTGGTCACCATTGCCGGCGTGCCTGCCATCGCCGAGCGGTGGGGATGGCAGTGGGCGTTCCCATGGCTGGCGATCGGTCCCGCCATCGGTGTCGCCGCCATGGTGGCGCTGCGCCGGTCTTCCTTCGCCGTGATGCTGGCGGGAGGCAGGGGCTGACCGCTCCTGTGCTCGATCGGTGGCTCAGTCGACCGGCGGGTCAGGGCCGCCAAAACCTCGCCTCCGGCCAAAAGGTGGGCACGTCTTTCGGGAATGACGTGAACGCGGGGAGGAGGTCGAGAATCTCCCCATCCAGGTCGCCACCGCGCCCGATCCCTCTGGTCGGGTCGAAACGGGTGCCAGATGCCAGGTCGACGACCTCGCCATCGACGATGGACAACTCGACGATGGTGTCGTCGAGTCGTCGGCTGAACACCGCCCACCCCTGGTCGTCTGCGGGATCGATGAGCACGGCTACCTCGAGCCCTGCGACCACGTCGGGCACGTCGAGGGGCGCGGTCGAAGGGGGGACCTGTTCGAGGATGGTCTCGAAGAGCGGTGTGAGATCCGACCAGTCATCCTCGACGGCGCGCTTGGACCTGCCATTCCGCCCGATGGCATAGATCACGGGCGCATCCAGCTGCTCGTGCGTGGCGTCGAGCTCGAGGAGCATGTAGTGAAGATCATCCAGCGCCTGTTTGGGCCGCGCCTCCGGACGATCGAGCTTGTTGATGACGAGGATGAGTTTCAGCCCTTCGGCGAGCGCCTTCTGGAGCACGTACCGGGTCTGAGGCATGGG
>JACZST010000091.1 GCA_022574065.1 Acidobacteriota bacterium | reverse complement strand
CTACTGGTCATGATGTTGGCCGGCATGATGATGGCCCTTGCCATCCCCCAGGCGTGGGGTGACCGTGCCCTGCTCTTTGCCCTCGCCTACGTTGGGCTGCATCTGGTCCGTAACGGCTTTTCGGTGGTGGCAGCGAGACGTATAGGTGCTGATCACAATCTTCAAATTAGCCTTCTACGGCTGCTCACCTGGAGCGTCGTAACCGGTGCGCTGTGGATTGCCGGCGCCATCGCCGGTGGCCGGACCCTCGTCGTGCTGTGGATTGTGGCGCTGTCGCTCGAGGTCGCCTCGCCGTACGTGGGCTACTGGGTGCCAGGCCTCGGTCGTCAGGAAATGAGCGACCGGAGTATCGATCCCGGCCACTTTGCCGAGCGATTCCAGCTCTTCATCATCATCGTGCTCGGCGAATCGATCGTGATCACGGGGGCCACCGCGGCGGCACTCGAGCTGACCACGGCGCGCATGGCTGCGGTCGTGGTCGCAGTCGCCATGGCTTCGGTGTTGTGGTGGCTCTACTTCAACACGGTTGCCGCAAGGTCGAGCCAAGACCTCGGGGCGGCATCCGATGAGAGGGCGCGCCTGGCCAGAGATGCCTACAGCTACACGCACATCTTGCTGGTGCTCGGGATCATGCTGGTTGCCATCGGCAACGAGCTTGTCATCGCTCATCCACTCGAAGAACTCGATCGTGCCGGCCTGATAGTGGTTGTTGCGGGGCCGGTCCTGTACCTGTTGGGTCACGCCGCGTTCGCCCGGATCATGACAGGTCGTGTCCGATACTCCCGCCTGGTCGGTGCTGCTCTCATCGTCGGAGTCGGAGTCGCCGCCTCCGGAAACGTGGTGCCGGGCCTATGGACCCAAATCATCATCTTGGCCATCCTCGTCGGCTTCGCCGTCCAGGAAACCCTGGTGCCCCCGCCGGAACCAGGCTCGCCGCAAGATGGCTCGAAACCCTCGGCAGCCGTCGCGGATGGGCCTACCCCGGACAGCTCGACCCCCTCCGATGACCAGACAGCCGAAGCGTCACACCGAAGAAGCTGATGGGAAGCCCAACACCAAATGACTCCACGGGCCCAGCGGTAGCTGCCAGCGACAGCACGTGGTCACCGCTCAAGAACCGCCTATTCACCGTTGTGCTCCTCGCCAGTCTGTTCAGCCAGCTGGCGGTGTTCATGAACGGGTTGGCCGGCGCCTGGATACTGACCGACATCACGGACTCCCCTGCCGTCGTCGCCTCCCTCCAAATCGCCCTTGCCCTCCCGGCTTTCCTGCTTGCCCTCCTCGCCGGTGCCCTCGCCGACATCTTCAGCCGGAAACGAATCATCGTGTTCGCCCAGGCGGGCTCAATGCTCGTGGCCGGCGCCTTTGCATTGCTTTCCGCATCCGATTCCCACTCCGCGGTCACGGTGTTGGGCCTCACCGCCGCGCTCGGGGTCCTCACCGCGCTGGCGGCCCCAGCGTGGATTGCGATCATCCCCGGGCTCGTCCCTCGCTCAGACTTGGCTGGGGCGATGACGCTCAGCTCCGCTGGGATCAGCGCCGCGATGGCGGTAGGCCCCGCCGTCGCCGGCTTCGTCATCGCCGCTGCCGGACCGACCTGGGTGTTCATTCTCAACGTGACCGTCTTCGCCGCGGTACTGCTAACGCTCAGGGTGTGGAAACCGGAACCGCGTACCGGGCTGCCCGCCGAGCATCTCGCCTCTGCGGTCCGCATCGGGCTCCAGTACGTCCGCTACGACACACCGCTCAAGGTCGTCATCGCCAAGGTCATGCCCTTCGCACTCGCCAGCACCGCGCTGCTCGCGCTGCTCCCAGCCGTTGCCCGATTCCAGCTCGACGCGGGACCGGCCCTGTTCGGTCTCCTGTCCGGCGCCGGAGGTATCGGAGCCGTGGTTGGCCTCCTCGCCATGCCGTCCATCCGACGCCGAATCGGTCCAGACGCCATCGTCTTTTGGTCGATGCTCGTCGAAGCCGCCGTGTTCATCGTGGTGGCGACAACGACAAGCCTGGCCGTCGCCTTCGCGGTGCTCGTCGTCGCTGGAGTAGCCACCTTGGCCATGATCTCCACCGTGATGACCGCCCTGCAAGTCGTGCTCCCGTCGTGGATCAGAGGCCGGGGCGTTGCGGTGTACCTGCTCGCTATGCAGGGCTCGTTCGCTGTCGGAGCACTGATTTGGGGAGCTGTTGCCGAACAGACCAGTCTGCGCACGGCTCTCATCGCCGGTGGTATCGCCATGGCGGTGAGCGCTGTGTTGGTGACGCCACTGCGGCTCAGCCGATACATGGACATCGACACCGAGGTCGCACAACTGCTCAACGACCCGCCAACGGTGACCTCGGTTCACGATCACGACGGCCCGATCCTTCTCACCGCCCGCTGGCAGATCGACCCAGACCATCGTGACGAATTCGTGGCCGCCATGGCGCCGGTGCAGCGAGCCCTGAGGCGGCAAGGCGCCCTCAGCTTCAACCTCGTGGAAGACGTGGAACGGCCGGGTCACATGCTCGAATCGTTCACCATGGCCACCTGGTCCGAGTTCCAGCGCCTCCCCGAGCGCTTCACCGTTGCCGAGAAAGACATCCAAGACACATTGAGAGCGGCCGCAGGCTCCGCATTGCCCCTTCTGAGAGCGCACCGGGTCATCAGGCTCCGCTCCCACCGCGACGATGACTCAGGCGCAGATAGTCGATGACGGGCTAAGCACGAGCAGAGATCGGCATCTCTCCGCGCGAGAAGAAAGCCAACCCCTCGACCTGAACACATCGTCTCACCTGTCTGGTCCCGGCGCACGGAACGCGCCCTGTGTAATCGTCCTCTCTGCTGATTATCCCTACCTCATGTACCTTTCGAGGATGATCGACAGCGAAGTAACCGCTCCTGAAAGCCGCAAGCCGAAGCTGAGGGGGTGGCTACACGCGGCGATGTTTCCCTTTGCCGTCGCCGCCGGGATCGTGCTGGTGGCTCTCGCTGGATCGGGGGAGGCGCGGATCGCGACCGCCATATTTGCTACCACGGCCGCCCTGTTGTTCGGTGCCAGCGCCCTGCTCCATCGAGGCTCGTGGTCTCCCCGCATCGATCGGGCGCTTCGAAGGTTGGATCACTCGAACATCTACTTGATCATTGCCGGGACCTACACACCGTTTGCGGTCCTGGCCCTGCCGCCCGGCAAGGGTCGGGTGTTGCTGTGGATCGTCTGGGTTGGCGCATTGGCCGGGGTGGCGTTCAGGGTCCTGTGGGTAGGTGCGCCGCGATGGCTGTACACGCCGGTGTACGTTGCCCTCGGCTGGGTGGCCATCTTCTATCTACCCGATCTTGTGGGCGGCGCCGGCGTCGCCGTGGTCGTGCTGATCGCCGTCGGCGGTGTGCTGTACAGCCTCGGCGCAGTGGTCTACGGCTTGAAGCGCCCGAACCCTTTCCCCCGCTGGTTCGGATTCCACGAGGTGTTTCACGCCCTGACAATCGCCGCCTTCATCGTTCACTACGTTGCGGTGTCGCTCACCGTCTACTCGTAGCGGTACGAGAAGAGAACAATCGCGCCGCGCAGAATCTCGTGGCCGAGCCCAGCTTCCCCACGGCAACCGAGACAGAATCGGCATTCGGCGTTACCTCTGCTGCTATCGAAGAGGCGAACGCTGATAGCAGGAGAATCCAGGCCGCCAGCGTCGCCAGATGCTCGTCGGTGACGTCGATGAGCTCGACGCTGCGTTCAAATCACGAAGCGGCGCCAATCCTGTTCGAATTCCTCCTTGAGGCGGATGGCCTCCTGAGACGCTTCCCCCAGGCCGACGCGGGGACCATCCGGTGCAAGGAACGTGCCGCCGACTAGGGCCGCTTCAGAGTCCGAGAAAGTCAGAAAGCATTCGCCTTGCCCGTCGTATGCAGGTGGAGGTTCTTGATCGTTTATTCGGGACGCGATCAGGAGGCCCACAGTCTCGGCCTGCCCTGAAGCAAACACCCCTGCCTTTGGGATTGCCTTCCCTTCGCCGATCGGGATCACATTCACGTCACCTATGGCGAATACGCCGGGCACGCTCGTCTCGAGCGTGTCCGGATCGACGGGCACCCAAGACCCGCCTTCGGTCAGACCTGACTCAGCTACGACGCCCGGGCATCGGTGCACCGGCACCGTCACGATCAAGTCGGCTTCCAAGGACGAGCCGTCCGAGAAGGATGCCTCTCGGCCGCTCACCTCAACGACGCCACAGGCGGTGTGCAGTTCTATGTGCCGCTCCTCGAGAGCGGCCCGGACTCGCGCCACCGCGTCCGGCCCGGCGACACCCAGCGGTGCCGGTTCCGGTATGAAGATCTTCAGGTCGAAGTCGTCTCGGACGCCACGTCGACCCAGCAACCAGTGGAGGAGCATGCCCATCTCAAGGGGAGCAGGCGGGCACTTGTATGGCGGCCTGGCGGCCGCGATGACAATCGTTCCACCGCGGAGGCCGGCGATCTCGTCACGAAGCCGGACGGCCTCCTCGAACGAATAGAACGAGTGGGCCGAATCCGACCCTGGGACCGCGCTCCAGTCATAACTGGCGCCGAGCGCCACCACCAGATGGTCGAAGGGAACCACGCCGGTATCGGTAGTGACCTCGCGCGATTCAAGATCAAGGCTGGTGACTTCTCCAAGCCGGAAATCGACTCCTCGTTCGGCCAACCTGCTGATAGAGCGTGTCGTTGTCGCCGGGTCGCGCTCACCCACCACGAGCATCGGGTTCATCCCGCAGAGGTGCATCGTCTCGCGGCGGTCGATCAGTGTCACCCGATGGGATGATTCGAGGCTTTCTCGAACAACCAAAGCGGTACGCGCTCCCCCAAAACCGCCGCCCAGGATCACTACGTTGCTTGATGCCATTGCGCTCTCTCAGATCTCGAGCCTGACGATCCCTATAGGCAGGCCACTTTTGGCCCAACAGGATCTCCCCAAAGAAGCACTATCGCACATGTGATGTGTTGAGGGAGGTGCCTCGGCACACGTTGACGGTTTCCCGAGTGCAGTCACTCAACGTCGCCGACACAGACTGCGGGTCGGGCATCGCTTCCCAACGGGTGAGCTGCCGTGACAAACAACCGAACGACCAGGAGCATCGATCGCCTTGGGTGTCTGCCACACCATGTGCGCGAATCACTCCTCGCACCCGGCAGGGTTCTCGATGATCAGACGCAACACGCTCGCCGGGTCGCGTCGACCTATGTCCGAGAAACCTTGCCATGCTCGAGTTGTGCCGAGCAAGCGACAAGATGCTCAGTCCGCGACGAGTACATCCTCGATCCAGCCAAGGCCGGCTATCGCGGCCGGGAAGCCGATCGTCGTCACCGCGAGTACTCCGACCTGTCTGATCTCCTCAGGGCTGGCTCCAACATCGAGAGCCTTTCGGACGTTGGAGCGGACCGCTCCCTCCGCCGATGCCCCCATCGCGATCGCCAGCTTCACCAGACGCTGAGTGTGGGTGTCGAGCGGTCCGGCGGTACTGGAAGCGGCACCGAGGGCATCGAGCGCACCGGCAACCTCCGGGTACGTGGCTCGGAAGGCTGTGTACACGCTGGGCAAGTAGTCGGTCATCGACCCTCCTCTACCTGGTACCGGTCTCGTCCGCCTGAGGCTACTGGGCCGTCGCCATCCACCACAGGGACACGGCCCGGTCGACAAGAGATTGCCTCGACCGCCACAGCTATGTTGGGGGACGCAGTCATCCATCGGTTCGAATGTGCCTGGCAACTGGCTGCTCTGGATCACTGGTGTCATGCACCGATTCGATTGATCAGGTGTAACACTTGAGCACGGTGCCGTACCGCCCTAGGAACAGACAGACATTCCTTGATCGACTCGACGACGCTTGTAAAGGACACAGGTGAGAAGCAGTGAGACTGGCGATGTATCTGCAGGACGACTACCCGATCCGCGAAGCGATCGAATACGTGCGCTACGCGGAAGACCGCGGATTCGAAGCAGTTTGGCAGGCCGAAAGCCGGTTGGTGCGAGAGGCTACGGTCCCCATGGCCGCCTTCTTGGCCCACACCACCCGCATCAAAGTCGGCGCCGGCGTCGTCAACAACTGGACCCGCAACCCAGCTCTCCTTGCCTCCACTTTCTCGACACTGGACGACTTGGGCCCGGGCCGAGTCATCCTCGGCATAGGTGCCTGGTGGGATCCCCTAGCCGCCAAGGTCGGTATCGAGCGCCGCCGGCCATTGACGGCTATCCGGGAGACGGTGGAGGCGGTGCGCGCCCTGCTCGCCGACGAAACCGTCACCTACCACGGCGACTTTGTCCACCTCGATGGCGTCGAACTCGACTACGTGCACCAGGAGCGCAGACCCAAAGAAGTGCCGATCTATATAGGGGCCACCGGAATGAAGATGATGGAGCTCGCCGGGGAGATCGCCGATGGCGTGCTGCTCAACTACCTGGTGCCGCCCACATACAACGCACAGGCGATGGACGCCCTCGAACGGGGTGCCGCTCGTGCCGGCCGCTCGGTCGACGATCTTGACCGGCCTCAGCTCGTGGTGTGCTCCGTGTCCGACGACCGCCAGGTCGCCCTCGATCGAGCACGTCTCTTGGTCACCCAGTACCTCGGCCAGCAACCACACATCATGAAGGCATCAGGCGTTCCGATGGCGCTGCTCGACGAGATCGGTGCGATGCTCACCTGGCCGGCCACCCACGAACAAGTCGTCGCCGCGTCCAAGCTCGTGCCCGACGACATCGTCCAGATGATCACTGCCTCGGGCACACCCGACGAGTGCCGGGCCGCGGTCGCTGAATACGTCGCCGCCGGCTGCACCTGCCCGATCCTGTATTCAGTCGGTTCCGACGTGCGACTCATGATCGACACCTTCGCCGAGGGTACGCCTTGACCCCGGCGGGACCGCCAGCAAGCCCAGGCTTCCATACGACCTCGGCGCCCATGCTGATGACCTCCGCCGGCGTGCCAGAAAGCCTCCAGCCCCATCCGGTACACCGGGCGATCCGGTAAACGGTCACACCAACCGATGGCCCGAGATGGTCCAACTCGCGGCGGTCGCGTCCCGGTGGCGGAGTGACCGTACGGCCCCGCCTTCGTTTTCCCAACGGGCTTCGTCGGGGGCGGTGCCGGAGAAGCGATCGGCGATGTCTGCCGCGTCGCGAGCCGCGGCCCCGGGCCGTCTCAAGTGCGGACCGGTTTCTTCACCCAGGTCGTCGGCAATTGCAACGTCGACGCTGTAGTCGATCTCGAGGACGATCAGCGTAGGCACCGGCAGCTCGAGGGCCTGGCGGAGCCGGACTGCGAAGTCATCTGCGGAGGTCACCCGCCACGCTGGGAGGCCGAATGACTCGGCGAGGCGAACGAAATCGGGATTGGAGAAGTCTGTGCCGAAATTCCGCCCGAAGCGGGTTTGTTGCTTCCAGGCAATCGAGCCGAACTGGCGGTCTTCCCAGATGACATTCACAAACGGCGTGCCCAGACGGACCGCGGTTTCCAGCTCCTGAA
>JACZST010000090.1 GCA_022574065.1 Acidobacteriota bacterium | reverse complement strand
GCCACCCTGGTGCTCGGCGCGATCCTGGCCTTCCGGCTGGCGCCGCTGGTGGGGCGGCTCGTCACCGGAGTCCTCGGATGGTCGCCGGAGCCCGCCCGCATCCTCGGCGGTGCCGCCCTCTTTGTTGTGATCACGATTGGCGCTGGGTTTGCCGGATCGGCCATCCACCGGGCACTGAACAAGCTGCCAGGCACCTCGCTGCTCAATCACGTTGCAGGCGCCGGCCTCGGGGCCGTGTACGCCGCAGTGCTGGCGATCGTCGCCGTCACCCTGCTGTCGGCGGTGCCCCTCCCGGCGGTGCTCGGCGATGAACTGGAGGATTCGGTGGTTGCGGCCAGGATCATCGACGCGGACGGACCGGCGCAGCGGGCCGTAGGGGCAATCTCCGGGGATCGCGCCCTGCAATCGATGATCTGGATCCGGCGCATGGCCGACGACTGGCGTGTCGTGGCTTCGGGCGGCGCCGACATCCGGTTCCCGTCTGGGGGGGAATCCGGTGCTCGGCCATCCGCCGAGGCGACAGATGCCGTAGCGGATGCGATCGATTCGGCCAGGGCCCTCGCCGGCCTCGACCCGCTGCGCTGGGAAGAGCAACTGTCGCTGGTGGCAGTGACGAGGGCCGGAGCGATCTACCGGTCCGGTTCGTTCGTCGATGGGCAGACGCTCGAGGCGCGGCTGGCCGCGGCCGGGGTCACCGCGGGCGACAGCGAGGAGTTGCTGGTCCTGGCGCCGACGCTTGACCGTCTCGGCGACTCCGTCGATCCCAAGGGGGACGGCTCCATCCGTGCCGGCGTCGGTGTCGTTGACGGCCCGTACGGTCTGCTGGCGGTGTTGGTGCTGGTGACCGACGCCTGATCAGTCTGAGTCGTCACCCGCATCATCGTCATCGCCCGTATCGGCGGCTTCCCCGTCCTTCGCGGCGGTCGCGTCGTCGTCGGGCTCGGTCGGTGTCTCCTGTCCCGGAGCGACGGGCACCTGCTGGGGATATGCCGCCGCCGCGTCCGAAACGGCTCGCCGCTGCTGCCTCCTGCCGAGCACGACGGCAGCAATCGTCGCTATTACGCCGACCAGCAACGCGACGCCGACGAGCACCCACAGCCAGGGGAAGCTGCTACCACCGAGGTCGGACACCGCATGAAGAGTCTTCTCCCCACCGAGGAGTGGGATGTCCCACCTGAGCCGCCCGTCGGCGAGCACCTCGTCGGCGTTGTGCTCAACGACCGTGCCCGGCATTCCGACAATGAAGTTGGCCGAGAAGACATCTCCGGTCAGAGCCAAAGGATCCAAGGTAAAGCCCCCGAGGTCCTGTTCCTCGGTGAGGAGGGCAGCGTCGAACACCGCCTCGGTATCGCCGACCTCGAACGAGAACTCTCCGAAGCTGGCAAGGTCGCCGCTACTGTCGGCGAGCTGGTCGCTGATCTCGCCGACATCGTCGAACTCGACCAGGACCCCCTGGAATGACATGTCACCTTCTTCGCGCTCGAAGGTGGTCCCGCCCTCGAAGCCGGTGTCGAAGTCGGAGAAAAGGTCGTCGGCATCGGCGCCGGTCGATGCCATCAGGCTGCGGAGCTCTTCGTCGAGGCCGAACTCGAATGCGACCGTTCCCGAGCCATCCTCTTCGACATCGAGTGCGATGTTGATTTCCGCCCGGCACGACACCAGCAACAAGGAGACAGCCGCGGCCGCGATGAAGAGGAACGTTCTACGCATGGGGAACCCCTCGCTATGAGCTCGGGGGGATGCTAGACAGCCAAGGTCGAGTAGCTCCATCTCTGCGTATCCTCACCGCCATGGTTCCCGAGGCTCAACGCCTCCACACTGCTCTGGTCTCTGCCTTCCCGGCGTACACCACGGCCTTGTTCGCCGAGCACGGATTTCCTCTCGATCGCTCGACGGTTGAGGTGATCGAAACCGCTACCACCCAGCTCGATCTGGAGCTTGCCGCGTTACTGGAGCAGCCGTTCGTCGAGCAGCGGCGAACTCCCCTGGAGTTGTTCTCGCTCGCCCTCGGTACTCTCAACCCGATCCTTGAAGATGCCGACGTCGAGTTGTCGCCGAATGGGCGGCCGGGGGATCCGTATGGATTGGCGCCGGGCTCGTCTGCGGCCCTCGGCGATGCGGTACAGGTCGCCCACACCCGATGGGGTGCGGCCAAGGCGATCGCTCTCACCAGTGTCGACCGCACTGCACCACCGCGCCCTGCGGTTGTGGTGCTGACCGCGGACCGCGTGGCCAGACAGCAGTTGTGCGAAGCGGCCGAGCAGGCCGGCTACCAATGTCACGGAGCGCGCAACCCGTCGGCGGTGGCCAGCGCGGTTGCCACCGACACGGTCAAGCTGGCCTTCGTCGATCTCGCCCATCGCGCCGCCCACGACGCGGTGGCGCGGCTCACCGCCGCCGGGATACCGACGACGGTGTTCGGAGCGGAGATCGATGACCTCACCGAGACCGGTCTGCGGGCGGCGGGGGTGAGTTCGGTGGTGGAGCGTGACCGCCTGCTCAGCGAGCCGGAAGCAAGCTTTCCTCGTATCGGCTGATCAGGCCGAGTCGACCTGTGCTGCTGCCGTGCCGGGTGCCAGCACGCCGTCGTGGTACAGCGCGAGGAGGCCATTGGCCCCGACCCTTTTATCCGCAGGGGAGATGACGCTGCCGTAAACCACACAGGCCGTGGCGACCGGAGTTCCGCACTCGGCGCAGAACCTTGCCCCTTTCGCGGATATCGGCGCTGCAGGCGACACAGTTCACGCGATCATTTCCGGCCGGGAATCTACCTCCTCAGGCAGGGGTCGGGGAGTGCGATGCTACGAACGAAACAGCCGCCGCAGCGCGAACCAGGTAACAGCCAGCGACGCCCCGATGATGGCGGCGAACCGCCCGTCGAGGGCAATGTCGGGGCGGCCTTCGATCTCGCCGCCGAGCACGACCCCGATCTTCGAGTCGCGCGCGTTGACGGTGTTCGCCATCAGGATGCCGATCCGCGATTGGTCGACGGTGGCATGTTCGGTGACAACGACGGCGGCAGCAGAGGCGTTGAGCGTCGTCTGCTCGGACTCGATGATCAGGGCGGCGCCCTGGGTGATGTCGGTAAGGGCGCTGGAAACGTTCTGGGCACCGCCCTGCTTGATCGTCACGGTGCCTGCGGTGACCTGAGCGGCGCCACCCTGGGTGATGTTGACCGTCTCGGCTCGTACCTTGTCGTGGATGGTGCCGGGAGGGCTGGTGTCTTCAGTCATGGGATCCTCGAGGTCGCGAAGTCAAAGCCTATCGGAGTCAATGAGGCTTTGACGCGGGGGCGGGTTTGTAGGGGAGGGCGTCCTCGGTGAGGCGCCGGGCTACCTCAGCAAGCATGGAGAGGGCGATCGACGGCTCTCGTTCAAGCAGTTGAGCGAAATCGGTACGACTGATCGCCAGACCGCGGACATGAGAGGTGCACGAGACCCTGGCGGTGCGCGGAGTGTCGGTCAACAGTGACAGCTCGCCGACAAAGTCCCCTGGGCCGCGCTCCAGGACTCCTCCCGCTGGCAAGAACACCGAAACCGTACCCTCTTCGATGATGAAGAGACCGGCGCCGGGCTGACCGCGTTCGGTGAGCACGTGCGAGTGTGCACACTCGAACTCGGTGGCTACCGCGGCGACGTGGCCAAGTGCATCATCGTCGAGCGCAGCGAACAGTGGAACCGCCCTCAATGCTGCATGGGTAGCGGTGGTCACCGTCCGAGAGTAGCAGTGGAGCCTTGGGGGGTCGGCGCCTCCCGATCGGGCGCCACAACAAACCACGGGCCCGCTACCGTTAGGTGGAGACACGAGGAGAGCCGTATGACCGAGCCCGCCAAGCTGCGTCCTGTAGAGCGCCGGGTTCTCGCTATGCGAGACGAGGGGGTGCATATCGATGAGATCGCCAGGCGCATCGATCGCAGTCCTAGCCACGTCGAGAGGGTGATCGTGTGGACCGAGATCCCGCGCAGGGGCCGGTCGGCGCGACGATCCCCGACTGCCTTGGGGGCGCGAGTACTGGCCCTCCGCGCCGACGGGGAGAGCCACGATGAGATCGCAGTGCGGTTCCGGAGAGGCCCGAAGTACATCCGTCAGGTCGAGGGCCTTGCGCACTACACGCAAGGGCTCGAACTGCTGAGTTAAGGATCACGAATGGCGACAGCGACAAAATTGATGGTCTGGATCGACCAGGATCTGTGTACCGGGGACGGCATCTGTGAGGAGATCGCTCCCGACGTCTTCATCGGCCGCGACGATGGGTTGTGGACGGTCAAGGAGCAGGCCAATCACTTCGGTGCCGACCTCTTCTTCGACGCCGAAGACGCCCCAGGCCATGGACCGGAGGGTGCTCGCGGCGTCGCCAGGGTGCCAGACGCGCAGATCGACGATGTGATCGAGGCCGCCGAGGAGTGCCCGGGGGAGTGCATCATGATCGAGCCGTACAACGAGACCGCGATCGCCAACCGCGGGGTCTAGCCCACCACCGTCGACACCGATCGGAACCTCACGTCGGAGCTGCCTCGGAGCGGCGCGCCACCAGGTATCTGACGATCGAGAAGACGAGATAGGCGGTGACCACCGCCACCGTCACCGGGATGACGGCGCCGGGGTCGAGCCCGACCGTGGCGGCTGCGATCAACGTCAGGCTCAGCGGTGCACTGAGGAACGCGCCGGGGACGGCCGCCATCATCGCCGCCACCGAGAGCGATAGCGGTATGTCGGGGATGAGGAGATGGACCAAGACCCCGGCCGTGCCACCGATAAAGATCATCGGGAAGACGTTGCCCCCGAGGAAGCCCGCGGACAGACTCAGCGCGACGGCGAGGATCTTGGCGACCAGTACCGCAGCTACAAACCCGATGCTGAACACGGTCGCGTTCTGGATGACGGTTCCGAGCTGTGCGCTCCCCGAGGTCAGGGTCAACGGGAGCGCAACGGCGATGAGACCCACCAGCGCCCCACCGACCAATCCGCGCAGCCAAGGGTTGGTGACCAGAGCCGCGGCCCGGACCACCGCTCCGTTGATGACCAAGACGGCGCCGAGAGTCACCGCGGCGAACCCACCGAGCAGGAGCCCGACCAGCAGATCGACGAAATCGAACGTATACGAGGGGACCTCGTAGGCGTTCAAGAGGGTGCGACTGGTGACCCCGAAGAAGACGACGAATCCGAGTGTCGCCGCGATCAGCTGGGGGATGAACGCGGCGACATACCGGCCCTTCTCGGTGGGAGACAACTCTGTGGTGAGCACGACGGCAAACAACGGGGCGCTGAACGCCGATCCCAAGCCTCCCGCCATCCCGGTCAGCGCGTACTCGTGCTTGGCCTCGCCGTCGTCGCTGCCCATCCGCGAAATGATCCAGGAGCCCAGCGCACCACCCATCAGGATCAGCCCGAACGAAGGTCCGAGGCTGGCGCCGACGACCAGCGAAACGGCCGACACCAGGACCAGGCGCGGGCCACTGGCGGGGTCGACCCATGCCTGTTGGGCGAAGGCTATGGCTCCCGGTACCTCTTCCGGGACCGCCAGCCAGCGACGGAGGGAGGCGACGACGAGCCCGCCGGCTGCGATCAGCGGGATCCACCACCACTCGCCCGACCACCAATCCGTGCCGGCGTCAGCGAAGAACAGCCCGCTCCCGGTCTCCGTCACCTCGGTGAAGAGGAGGGCCAGCACCCCGGCAGCAAGCCCGATCGGGAAGGCGTACCCAAGCAGCCGCCGGTACCAGCGCTCGTCGAGTGGAAGCACGGCGGTGACCCTACCGAATCTTCTGGTGCGCCTCCATGGACGGGCCCGTCGGTGGGTCAGTCGTGCCAGGGGAGGAGGGCGGCAGTACCGGGTTGCCATCCCTCCACGATGGCCTCGAAACTCGCCGCGGCCACGTCTGGATCGGGGAGCGGCCCTATCACCCGGCGGTTGCTGGCCCACGCCTCCCATGAGGTGAGTGCCTTGAGGTGATGACCATCCTCGGTGTGCACTCCCTCCGAGGTCACGAGGAGCTTCTCCTCCAGGCGCTTGCCCGCCGCTCTCAGTTCCGGACGGTCGAGAAGGATGGGGTCGGCGGCCGAGGCCACACGGTCCAGCAATGCAAGATCTGCCCCGGAGAGCGCATCGAGCTGCCATCGCCGCCGACCCGCGCCGACAGCAACGAGGTCTGCCCACAGTCGGGGGGCGATCAGGGTGAGCTTGCCCGCAACCAGCTTGCAGGTGGCGAAGCGGTCGTCGAGCTCACCGAGCGCGTTGTAGATCACGTTGCTGAGGGGATGGGCCCACCACGATCCCCGAACCGGTTCTCCGGCGATGAGCGCCGTTACCGAGGGGAGGCGTTGGTCATGTACCAGCAGCAGCCCTTCTGATTCCACGGCTTCGGTTATGGCCGTCACCGCCTCTTCGACCCGCATCGCCCGATTCTGGCAACCGCGGAGCCGGTCTGGGTGACCTGCGGCCGCGTCGATCGGGTGATGGGTAGCGTTGCGACACAGGGAGGTGACAGCCTCGTGACAAGAATCGCTGCCGGTAGTTTCCTTGTCGCGGTGCTCCTCGCCGCGTGCGGTGGGTCGGCCGCGCCCGACGTCACCGTTACCGCTCAGCAGACGACAACGACCGCCGCCACCACGACCTCGTCGTCGACGACCACCACGGCCCTCACCACCTCGAGAGCGGCGGAGACAACAACGACGACTGTCGCCGCCACCACCATCGTCGTCGTCGGTGACGAGGAGTTCAGCACGCACACCTCGGCGACGCTCGAGCTCCTTGCCGCGGATGCGCCCGATGGGTACGCCCAGGTGGTCGCCTACATCGACGTCATCGAGGCCGTCGATGCCGGCTCGGGGATGGACGTGTTCACGAAGACCTACCTCGTCGGTCAGGAAACCGCCTACGCACCCGGCTTTAGCCGCGACGAACAGGTCGTGTGGTATGCGGGGACGATCGTGCACGACTCCTGTCACAGCAGACTGTATTCGGAGGGCGAGCCCTACACGGGCCGGGACAGCGAGCTTGCCTGCATGTATGACCAGTTGAATGCGCTCGAGGCCCTGGACCGCAGTGACTTCTTCGAGAGCTACGTGCAGGGTCTCATCGATGGTGTCGACGATCCGGAGAACGCGTACTGGAACGATCCAAACCGGCATTGGTGAGTCGGCTTGGGCTCAGGTCGAAATGCTGCTCTACCGGCTCTACGAACTGTGGAACTGCGACAAGCTTCGTTCGATCCTGCTCACCGCGACGACGATTCCTGAAGCCGTGTGACAGCAGCCACGACATCAACTGGCGATACCCGTTCTGGGTAGTGGGGCACGCTTCGATGCCGTACACACCCTCGACGTGGTTCACCGCTGCAGTCACATGCACATCGGCATGGGTATCGACACCGCCGATGACGGCATCATGGTTGGTTCCTACGATGGTCATAGCCTCCCTCCTCCTACTAGACGGACAGGGGTGGCACGCACTTGCCGGGAGGGTGGACCACAGAAAACCCGGACCT
>JACZST010000089.1:970-7514 GCA_022574065.1 Acidobacteriota bacterium | reverse complement strand
TACCATCTGTTGCAACAGTAAGGTTCTCAGTAGAAGGTCTTTTTTGGCACCGATTACACATCCCTCACCTCGCTAAACTCTCGTATCAGTATCCGCTCCGATCAATCGTTACGACCGTGCGCGGATTAACCTTGTCTACTTCTCGGTGTGTCCCACCCACATCCCACACCTGGGAGTCGTTCCTCCATACCAACCCTTGAAGGGCATCGGCTACCAGTTTCCAGAGGTTGTCCACGTCCACGACCCGCCGGTTCTTGGTGTAGAAAACACAGGTGAGCCGGAATGTGACTTTAGCGACCGGCTCCGTCTTGCCGTAGGCCGCTATGTAGCAAGCCTGAACAAACTGCTCGGCCCCTTCACTGGGGTTATACAACTGCCCGTACTCCCCGGAGCGGTGTCGTGTTCATAGCGTCGTGAAGCAGTCCTACTTCGAGCGTCCCGGCATCGACCTCGGCGGGGATGTTCCATGAGCTGTCGATGAGGAGGGAAGCCTCTGGCTCGTAGCTGAAGTAGTCGCTCTCGGGTTCAGCTTGTTGTTCTTCGAGGACACTGCCGGCACCCTCCTCCGCTGCTCCGATGACGATGGGAAGCTTCTCGGTCAAGTACATGGCCAGCGTGTGTCTTTGGTCCCAGTTCTCGGTCGAACGCCCGATGAGACAGAGGTTCCCGCCTAGGCGGTGCTGGTGGCGGTCGAGTTGAAGATCCTGTGATGTCACCTCGAAACGGAACTCGGGGTAGAGATCTGGGAAGGCCGCCTCCACCTTGATCGACATACCGTCCACCGAGGGCCGTGCACGCATCCGAAGCTGGCCGGCCTGTTTCGCTGCTTCATCAACCTCATAGGGGATACCAGCTAGGTCGAGCGCCTCGAGTTCATACTCGAGGCGCTCGGGTTGAGATTCCCACCAGTACATCAGCCGACCTGCTTTCCGCCTTTCCCTGGTGGGGGTGCCGGGGGACCCGGCGGGTCGTGGGGCGGCCCTTTCGGGACGTCAGGTGGCTTGTTGCCCGGCTGTTCGGGTTTCGGGCTCATCGATACTTCCTCTCTTGATGTTGCAGTAACGATACAATAACGCATCAATGAGTCCAAGGACCTCCGGGTAATGCCAGCCACGCCTCGATCACAGTTGTAGGCTTTCATGGCTGTGGCCCAATCACCCCGACGCGATTCACAGCTCGGTGACACTTCAACAGACGTCGGCGTTGACTTGTCCCTGTTGGCGAGGATGGTCCGTGCCAAACGGGAGAAGGCGAATCTCTCGATGAGGGGAGCCGCTCAGGCGGCCGGGGTCAGTTTCAGCACGATTAGCCGGATCGAATCCGGTGCCCAGCCCGACCTCACCAACTTCCTCAATGTTTGTGCGTGGCTCGGCGTCGATCCAAGTCGATTCACCGGGAGAACAACAGTACGGCAGGAGGCCTCATTTGAGAATGTCATCCAGCATCTCTCAGCAGACCCACGGCTCACATCAGAAGCCGCCGAGAAGATCGCCAGAATGGTCGGGGACATGTATGAGGCTCTCGCCAAACCTGATGCGACCCCTGTCGTCGCCGCCCACATGCGGGCTGCGTCTGTACTTCGGCCTGGCGTGCCGGAACGGTTGGCCAACCTAATACAAGATATGCATCAACAACTGGAGAGGCTCGTACACCGAGATGGCACTTCGAAGAGGCTTCAAAGCTGAGGCGGAGCGGTCGGCCCTCGAGTTGCGCGAGAGGTTAAACCTCCACAAGGATGCTCCCGTCGAGATTGGTACCGTTGCCGAGTTGCTGGGGGCCACGGTCGTCGACGCGTCTGAACTTGTCGACCGCCGCCGCCTAGAGGAGATCGAGTCCATCCAGAGCTTTGCTTTCTCGGCGTGCACCTTTGAGATTGATGGCCGTCATTTCATTGTCGTCAACCCTCTCCGATCCCCGGAGCGACAAGTGAGCGACGTTGCTCATGAACTGGCACATTTGGCTCTTGGTCACGAACTCAGTGAGATCAGAGAGCTAGACGGAGTTCCTTTTCGCACCTGTGACGCCCGACAAGAAGAAGAGGCAACCTATCTGGGGGCAACCATCCTGCTTCCCCGACCGCTGCTCCTACTTGAAGCCCGCAAAGAAGCAACACCTGAGACCATCGCACGGGAGTTCGGAGTGACACGCGAATTGGCATCCTTCCGCTTCAACACCACAGGAGTGGCCCGCCAAGTCGAACGAGAACGACAACAAGGGCGTTGATGGGCCCTCAATTTCAGACTGCTGTTCGCCACGGAGGTCGCTCTTTCGAGGTCTTTCAGGGCTTGCCAGTGCTGACGCGGCGCAGCCCGTTGACGGTCTAGAACCTCGCACCCAAGTGTTTCGGCGATGTTCTCGATCAAGAAGGCGCGCCGCCTCAAGGGGTCACTGTAAGTCGGGCGCGCCGGACCCGCCGACGTGGCTTGAGAGGAGATTGGGCGTGCCCGCCGATCTCGCGCAATAGGCGCTGCCGCCTCGAGGGGTCATTGCAGCACGAAGCGTCCACGGATCGGGAGATCGACCCCCGTGGTCGGGCTCACGTCGGCAGTGCCACTCATTACTTTTCATACCCCTCCAATTTCAGTGTCAGCAGCCTTGTCAGAAACTCTCCGACTGGCCGTTTTCCGATACGCCCCGTCCGACATCTCTTCGGAGAGAACAAATCCGGAATTGAGAGTTCCGGCACAATCAGCTTGTCCTTTCCGAAAGGAACCCAGTTCGGTACCCAGGTAACGTGACACCACGCCTGCCTTCTCGAGGCGACGTTGACACCCCGAGGTATCGGGAGGCTGTCAACGAGCAGCGGAGGCCCGCTCGCTCATCGCATCACGTCGGTGGTCGTTACGTGTGACGGTGGTTCAGTCGCGGCTGGCGTTGCTTCTGGCCGGAGACATTTTTTCGGAAGGCGTGCAACCCTTTGGGGTTGTGGCGCGTGGTTCAGGTGTGGGTATTCCCGACGGTGAGGTCTACTCGAAACACAAGGAGGACCTGATTCGATATGCCACCGCTCTTGTAGGTCCGAACGATGCAGAAGACGTGGTAGCAACGGTCGTGCTTCGAGTATTGCAGCGGAGGCGGCTGTCGGATCTGGAAGAACCACGCCCGTATCTGTTCCGGGCGGTGCTGAACGAAGCCCGTGGGTTACTGAGAAACCGGGCCAGACCCTCGGGTACGGCCGAGTTGGTGGACGCAGCCGTCGGGGTCGATCGCGAGGTGCTTGATGCGGTACTGCGGCTCCCGGTGCGACAGAGGGCTGTCGTGTATCTCGTCTACTGGGAGGGCTACACGGTGAAGGACGCTTCTCAGCTGCTGCGCATCACGCCCGGAACCGCCAAGCGTTATCTCCATCTAGCAAGACGAAGGCTGCGAAAGGAGTTGTCATGACGGTTCCGACAGACGAGTTCGAAGCCGTCCGGCGGGCGATAGCCCCGCTTATCGCGGCGGCGCCGATCGCACCCGAACTTGAGGACATTGCTGCCCATCAGCTTCCGGCGACACGGCAACGTCGGCCTCCGAAGGCTGTTGTCATCTTCGTCGCGAGCTTCGTCTCGGTGTTAGCCGCCGGTGCGCTCAGCGTCGCTCTTCTCGCTGGGGGCGGCAATAGTGCCGACGATTCGGCCGGAGTTGTCGGCACACAACCCGTCCAAACCACGCAGGAACCCAACCTGACGACATCTGATCCTGAAACAACAGCCGGTGCCGTCAAGATTCCCCGCGTCGGGTTCCCGGGTGCGTCAGTCCCACCGATCACAGTGATCTCATCCAGCTGGGGGGAAGTGTCCGTCGGCGAAAACCGGGCCGGACCGTGCTGCATCGCTGCGCTGTCGGATGGACGTATTGTCGTTGCCGATCGAGCCGGACGACGCGTGGTTGTCCTCTCGGCAGAAGGTGGTGTCGCAACGCTCGGCGATCTCGACGGCCTCGTCCCCGAAGGAATCACCGTCGGAGCCGAGGATATCGTTTTCGTCGTCGCGAGCTCAGAAGGGAACACGTTCGATCTGTTCATCCTCAAGGAAGGCTCCGGGGTAGTGAATCGCAGCCCAACGATGATTGAACTACCGGATTCCGCGAGGGTTAATGGCCCAGTCCCAGCGTTGGGACCGCCCGACCTGATTATCTCCATGGGCCTCGTCTGGGCGGGAGAGCCAACACCCGCCGGCATCCGCTGGCGACCAATTGCGACCGAATCCGGCAACGTCCTGCCACCAAATGAGCAAGTGCCACAGCCCCAACTTCCACTCGCAAACGGACACGCCCTTGAAGTCACACTGACGACGGTTGTGATCACGCAGCCCGACGGCTCTCGCGTTGCTTGGGCACTTCCCTCAAACCTCAATGTCGATATGGTCCAGCCCTTTGCTAACGGTGTCTACGTCGCAGGCCGCACCCTCTGGGCCGACGACGGAGTCACCAACAACCTTCTGCTATATCTGGCAACAGACGGGACCTTCGACGGCTACACCTTCACCGGATCCCGGTGGGCGGAGGGCGGCACCTGGGACAACAGACTGATCGACACCGACGGAAACCTCCTCGACTTGTACACCACTCCCGATGGCATTGCCGTTCTCGCGCACCCACCCATCCCGCTCGCCGGACCCGAACCGTCCTTCAGCGCCTACGAGGCTGCCCAGCTACCGACCACCATCCTGCGTCAAGTCGACGTCGGCGGAATCACATGGCGGCTAGCCGAGTCGGGTTCACCCGAAGGTCGGTGTCTCGAAGTCTCGGCCCACGACGAAGGAGGCCTCCTCGCCTCCGACCAACTGTGCACGGTCTTCGGAAACCCCAGCTCCGACACCTTCGATTTCGTTCAGTTTGAGTTCACGGTGCGCGGCAGCAACTACACGGTGTTTACCGGCCGAACCGGCGATGACGTTGCGGCAGTACGCATACACCTGGACCCGCCCATCACCGATAGCGTTGTCAACCAAGTTTGGCTAACCATCAGCACAGACGACCCACCCGACATCGCACTCGTTGAAGCACTCGACGAAAACGGGAACGTCCTGGATAGTGAAGAGATTCTCCTTCAACAACACGGCCACGACTAGGCCGGACGCTCACACCGCCTGTGCCACCTTCTGCTCTTCGTACCCCCGAGTCTCACCGTCAGTTACCCTGTCAGCCGTATGGCAACCAGCCAGTAGCCAGACACCGCGACCAGGCGCGACGGGAGCGCACAATTCCTGCCAGCTCAAGGGGCTATTTCAACACTTGCAGGCGGCGTCCCGGTTGGACGTCACGAGACCGTTCCAGACCCCCCGGCCGTAGCGGTGTGAGGTCGGGGTTCAGTCGAGGGTCAGTTTGATGACCTTGGTGGTGCTGTCGCCGATCACGCTGATCGATCCATCGTCGGTGAGCTCGGTTTCCGTTACTTCCAGCCAGAGGGTGATTCCGTCGCTGTCACGGGGTGACGGTTCACATGGTTACGATCCCTGCCGCGATTCGACGGCAGCGTCGACTTCGTACCAGCCGACCCTTCACGCTTGGATGTCGGGAGCGGAGCCAGAGGCGTACATCCCTCCCGCCGACGCTGCTGATTACTGACTAAGCGTAGTTTGAGCCGATGCGACGCTTGATAGCTTTGCTCTTAGCTTGTTCGATCGTCGCCGGCTGCGGTGGTTCCGATGACGTCACGACGACCAACGCCGCGGAGCAACAGGCCACTGCGACAACCGCGGTGCCATCAACAACTGTTCCCGAGCCGACGACCACGACCCCGCCACCCACGACGACCACCGTCCCGAAAACCAGCACCAATGAAACGACTACTGACCCTGGCGCTGCCGTCGATCGCTATGTAGTTGGCGAGCCTGGTGTCTTTCCTCGACCGGACACGACCACCGGGCCACTGCCGGGAAGCGAAGGCGCCGGCGGTTCCGGATGCGCCCCGGCCTCGACCTCACTTTCCGACGGGATCTGGTTCGGATTCGTCACCGCCAAGTCCGACACGTCGATAACGTTCGATCTCGCCTGCTACTTCTTCGGAACGATCGCCGTCGCTGAGGCCGCCAACGACGGGGTCGTCGACGAGGACGAGATCTACATCCGGAACGCCAACCCCACCATGCGGACGATCACCGTCGACCCTTCCGTGTTGGTATATGAGTACTTCGAAGATCTCACCGACACCATCGAAGTCCCATTCAACCCGGTGCTCTTTGCGCACTGGCCAGAAGACCCGAGCTTCCCCAATCCGTGTCCTGGTGAATCCTGCGGAGTATGGCTCTTCGTCAACGACGGCGTAGTAACGGAGATGATGGAGCAGATCGTCGTTCCGTAGCCGAAACAAGCCTGACCACCCGATACCGGCACGTCCCGGACGGTCTGGCACCCGCGTCAAACCACCCGAGGTGACAGCACGACCTACCTCTGTTCGAAAAGGGATCGGCTACGGCCACGATTCGACCCTCGATCGGAATCTCCTCGCCCCTCAACCCATTCGGATAACCCGACCCGTCCCATTTTTCGTGGTGTGTGGAGGCAATGACCGCAGCCATCTTCAGCACTGGCGAAGTCGAAAATCCGATGGGGTGCGTGC
>JACZST010000089.1:0-960 GCA_022574065.1 Acidobacteriota bacterium | reverse complement strand
GGGCTTCTAACCTGTCGATCTTCGGGTTATGAGCCCGATTTGCCCGGAGTGCCTGACCTGGAGAGGCGCGCGAACTGCCTGGTCAGAGGGGTTTTCGCTTCTCGTCATTTCGCCTGCCTTCCCTCCCATCGCATCCTCCCGCGCGATGGACGCGCGATGGAGTAATCGGGTTCAAGTCGCCAAAGCCACCTTTTGCTTTTCGTACCCCTTCAATTCGTGCCGGCAACCCTGTCAGCCCAGTGATAAACACACCGTGAGCAAGCACGACGCCGCACCACTGGTCGTGGGGGGATCGAGCTGCTTTGACGCCGGCTGTGGCGACTGAGCGGTAGGTGACGGCCACTGACGGCTGGGTCGACCTGCGCCGTCGTGATGCCGAGGAGTGGTTCGGGGGAACTCGTTTTCTGTGTGTTCTTCTGGAGTCGTAGTGAACAGCAGTGAGGTTTCTGCAACACATCTGGCTACGCCGGACACAATGAGAGTGTGACTACGGACGGGGGTTTGAGTACGGATAACTCGAAGACAAGCATCCCTGTTGGGAACGATGCTCGCCGGTTGTTTGCTGTGTGTTTTCAACGTTTCCACAGCGACGTGGTCCGATACGCACGTCGCCGGGTGGGCCCAGAGATGGCGGGTGACGTCGCCGCCGAGGTGTTCGTGGTGGCCTGGCGACGCATTGACGATCTGATGTCCGTGGACAACCAGCTCGCTTGGTTGTACGGGGTGGCTCGTCTTACCGTCGCCAACACGAAGAGGTCGGAGCGGCGCCGTTCGACACTCCAGCGAAGGACCGCTGCGGCGACTGGACCCGAAGAGCCCTCCGAGCCTTCCGGCGGGACCGAGACTCTGGCCGCTCTTGGTCGTCTCGCTTCCAACGACCAGGAGGTGCTCCGCCTGGTGGCGTGGGAAGGATTGAAGGGCGAGGCCCTCGCTGTGGCGCTCGGAACCAGCGAGGTGGCT
>JACZST010000088.1 GCA_022574065.1 Acidobacteriota bacterium | reverse complement strand
GATCGCCATGCACAGTGCCGGGCTGCCCGTCGCGGTGGCCACCGGCGGACCCGCCCTCGGGGAGGACCATCTCGACTTGCTGCGTCGGTTCTCCAACAGGGTCGTGCTCGCCTTCGATGCCGACGAGGCCGGGGCCGGCGCCGCCGACCGCGGGTTCGACCGATCGGTGCCCGGCGACCTCGACTTTCGAGTCGCCGTTCTTCCACCCGGCCGCGACCCCGCAGACCTGGTCTCGGATGGGGATGCCACGACGGTGGAGAAGGCGGTCGCCGATTCGGTGCCTCTGCTCCAGTTCCGGATGGAGCGCGAGTTAGCTGGATTCGACCTCACCGAGCCGGAGGCGAGGGCGCGGGCGGTCGGCACCGCCGCTGGACTCATCGCGCTGCATCCCGATCCGGTGGTGAGGCACGAGTACGCGGTGCTGGTGTCCCGGCGCACCGGCGTCGACCTTGACATTGTCGAGTCATCGATTCGGCGACGTACCAGCGGTCAGGGTGCTCCGCCCGAGGCGGCGGTGATCGAACGCATGAGCGCCGCTGACCTGGCCGAACGCGAGCTCCTGCGCCTGCTCCTTGCCAACGATTCAGAGATCCGCAGCCTCGACCCTGGCGTCGACATGTTCGGGCGAGAGCTGCACCGGAGATCGTATGCCGTCATCGGGCCTGCGGTCGGCGCCCTCGATCCCGGTGCCACACCGGACCTCGGAGCGATTCTCGGCAGCACGGACACCGAGGAACACGAATTACTGCGTCGCCTGGCCATCGACGATCGGCCGCTGCCCGACGCCACCGAAGTCGTCAAAAGGCTCAAGCTGTCGGGGGTGGAACGCCGAATCCAAACCATGCGCACCGAGCTGGCCGGCACCGACCCCGACGCCGATCCACAGGGGTATTCAGACAGGTTCCAATCGTTGATAGCGTTAGAGCAGCAACGCAGAGAGCTTCGGAGCAGGGAATGAACGAGACCTGCAGGACGGTCTACGACGAGCTGGTCGCCCGCGGCAAGCAGCGCGGGTTCCTCGTGATGTCAGAGGTGCTCCAGGAACTGGAAGATGCCGACGCTCCCTCCGACGGATTCGACGCGGTGTTCGTCGCCCTGCGCGAGGCCAAGATCACTATCCGAGAGGACAGCGACGATGCCCTAGCCGCCACCGCCCTGTCCAGCGACGAGCTCGTCCATGTCTCCGACCCGGTGCGGATGTACCTCCAGGAGATCGGACGCTTCCCGTTGCTCACGCCTCAGCAAGAGGTTGAGCTGGCGATGCAGGCCGAGGCCGGCACCCGTGCCGACGAGAAGCTGGACATCGTGGATCTGCTGCCGGCCGATGAGCGGCTCATCCTGGAACGATCCGTGCGCCAGGCGGACCGGGCTCGCAAGCGGCTCGTCGAGGCCAACCTTCGCCTCGTCGTCTCCATCGCTAAGAAGTACGTAGGGCGCGGCCTCGTTCTGCTCGACCTGATTCAGGAAGGAAACCTTGGTCTGATCCGGGCCGTCGAGAAGTTCGACTACCGGAAGGGGTTCAAGTTCTCCACCTACGCCACGTGGTGGATCCGCCAAGCCGTCACCAGAGCCCTCGCCGACCAGGCGCGCACGATCCGGGTTCCCGTCCACATGGTGGAGACGATCAACAAGCTTGCTAGGGCGCAGCGTTTGCTGGTGCAGGAACTCGGACGCGATCCGACGATCGAGGAGATCGCAGAGGAGCTGGAGCTCGCTCCGGAGAAGGTCACCGAACTCAAGCGCATCGCCCAGGATCCGCTGTCGCTGGAAACGCCGCTCAGCGAGGAGGACGATTCCACCCTCGGCGACTTCGTCGAAGACACCGACGCCGAGATTCCGGTCGAGGTGGCGTCGTTCAAGCTGCTACAGGACTACCTGAGTCTCACGCTGGAGGGCCTCAACGAGCGCGAACGCGATGTGCTCGTGATGCGTTTCGGGTTGGCAGATGGCAAGGTGAGGACGCTCGAAGAGGTGGGCGTCCACTTCAACGTGACCAGGGAGCGGATCCGCCAGATCGAGACCAAGGCACTGGCAAAGCTGCGCCAGCCGGCCAGGGCCCGCAAGCTCGAGGGCTACCTGGAAGGGGCCTGACCCTCGTCGTACGTGCTTGGACGCTCACTGTGAATGACTCCAGACACGTGCGACCGAAAACGAAGCCCCGACTACACACCATGTGGCGACTCGCCTGATGATTCCTCAGCACCTGTCAGTCGGCGGTGACGCTTCCGTTGCCGGCGGTGCGCTGCTCGATGACGTCGGCGGCGGTGTCCAACCCTTGTGCCGCCGCTTTCCTGACATCCGCCGTTCGCTGATCGAGGAAGTCGGTCATCTGCTGAACCACCTCCTCGCCGACGAGGTCCTGGAGGCGTGTGACGATCTCGTCAAAGCGCTCACGCCCGTCGCGGGTCCCGAGAATGTAGCCGATGGTGCCGCCGATGAGCAGGCCGATGATGAATTTCATCGATGGATTTTGCCACATCGAGAGAGCCCGTCGACCGATCGAGCCAGGATTGCCTGGCGGCGCCCCACATTGGACGTGATCTCATTCTCAGGGCTTCCTTAACCTGCTCTCATTGATGCCATATCTACGTTTGGTTGAATGCGAACGTTCACCCGACGAGGAGTCTCGATGTACAGACCGCTGATAGCCGTTGTAGCGCTCGCTGTTGTTCTCGCCGCCTGTGGAGGCTCCGGGGGCGATGGTGTTGCCTCCATTGATGAGCCAAGCGACGGCGGCGTCGGCGTCGGCGAGGAAACGAACATCGCCACCGAGCCTTCGGGTGAGGAGTCCATCCTGGCCTTTGCCCAATGTATGCGTGACAACGGCGTCGAAGATTTCGAGGATCCGGGCTTCAACGCCGATGGATCCCTCGAGTTCCGCGGGGGCGGCCCTGGAGCATTTGGCGATATCGACCGACAGACGCTGAGGAACGCCTTTGAAGCGTGCCAGGAGCACCTTGAAGGTTTCGCCTTCGGGCGGGGCAGCGTTGACAGATCGGAGATCGAAGACCGGCTCGTCGAGTTCGCGGCATGCATGCGCGATCCGAACCGCGGCAACCTCTCCGAATTCCCCGATCCGGACTTCTCCAACTTCGGGCGCGGCGGCGGCGGCGGCGGCGGTCCATTTGGCGAGCAAGGTCTCGATTTCGATGACCCGGCGGTGCAAGACGCTCTGGAGGCCTGCCAAGACGTCTTTGGTGGCTTCGGCCGAGGCGGCCCAGGCGGCCGCGGCCCCGGTGCCGACACTGGTGGCACCAGCGCCTGACCCCATCCAGAGATCCAAATTGATACGACACTTACCGAAGGAGCCAAGATCATGAAGCGATGGCTGATGGCGTTTGCCGCCCTAGCAGTGCTGGCATCAGCCTGCGGTGGCGCGAGCAGCGACGGCGTGGCAACCCTCGACGAGGCCAGCAGTGCCCTGGTCGAGGACATCGAAGACGCAGCGAGCGGCATCTCAGACGAAGAGGCGTTGCTGGCTTTTGCCCAGTGCATGCGTGACAACGGCGTGGAGAACTTCCAAGACCCGGTGGTCGATGCCGACGGCTCAGTTGGGTTCGGTTTCGGTCGTGGCGGCGGAGGCCAGGACGGCGGGCCCTTCGGGGGCGTCGATCAGGAGATCGTCCAGGCCGCCTTCCAGGCATGCTCCGACAACCTCGAGGGCCTCGCCTTTGGGCCAGGAGGGGGGGACTTCGACCAGAGTGAGTTCCAGGACACGTTCATTGAGTTCACAGCCTGCCTGCGCGAGAACGGTCTGGAGGTCGACGATCCGGACTTCTCCAACTTCGGACCCGGTCAGGGCGGTGGCGGAGGGGACGGGCCCGGTGGTGGTGGTGGCCTGTTTGGCGGCCAATTCGACCCCGACGACCCGGAGGTACAGGCAGCTCTCGAAGCCTGCCAGGACATTTTCGGCGGTGGCTTCGGTCCCCGCGGCGGCGGAGGGAACGGCTGATGGATGCGACAAGAATGGAGCCAAGCGACGTGCAAGAAGAACTCGAGGTCCTGCCCGAGACGACGGAGCCCTCCGAGGAGGGCGGAGCAAACGAGTCCACGCCGGACGGTGAGACCTCCGGCAGGAAATGGTTGTGGATCGGCATCGCGGTCGCCGTCTTGGTCGTGGGCGGCATAGCCATAGCCGTCCTGGCCACCAACGGAACTGGCGACGACTCCGCGCTTGAACTCACCCTCAGCACGACCACGGTGGAGCGAACCGACCTCGTGGTTACCGAGGAACTCTCCGGGACGCTCGGCTACGGTGCAGCCGATCCCTTGACTTTCCGCTCATCGGATGACGGGGTCATGACGATTCCCGGACTCCTCACCGGCACGGTGACCGCGATCGTTGCCGAAGGGACGGTGGTCGAGTTCGGTGATGTTCTCTACGAGGTCAACACCGATCCCGTGGTCGTCCTCCCCGGAACGCTACCGGCGTATCGGGCCTTCAACACCCGGATGAGTGATGGCCCGGACGTCGAGCAACTGGAGCAAGCGCTGGTCGATCTCGGGTACGACCCGAATCGCAATATGACGATCAACGAGGACTTCACCTCGGCGACGGCGGACGCCATCGAGCGTCTCCAAGAGGACATCGGAGCCGATGAGGATGGCTCGCTGAACCTCGGCGAGGTCATCTTCATGCCCGATGCGTTCTACGTCGCTGAGCCGTTGGTGGACGTCGGCACAACAGTTGGCAATGGCTCGCCAATCGTCGCCACCTCGAGCGCAATCGAGGGAACGGTCACCACGATCATCGACGAGGGGTCGATCGCGGGTCTCGGTGAGGAGCTGATGACAATCGACGGCGAGCCGGTTGTGCTGCTCATCGGCGATGTGCCCGTCTTCCGGGCGATGGGGCTCGGGGTGTCGGGGGCAGATGTGCTCCAACTCGAAGCAGCTTTGGTCGAGCTCGGTTATGGAGACGCCGACGATTTCACTGCAGACGGTGTGTTCGACGAGGCGAGCCGCCTCGCCGTGGTCGCATGGCAGTCGGCCATCGGTGCCCAGCCCGACGGTGTGGTGAATGTTGGAGACGTGATCTTCCTGCCCAACGCAATTCGGGTAGGCGACAATCTCGTTGCAGTCGGTGATGTGGTCCGTGACGGAACTCCGATCATGTCAACGTCGGTGAGCGCGACCTTCGTCACCGTCGAGCTCTCCACAGACGATCAGGATCTTGTCGCCGTCGGCGATGCTGTCGTCGTCGTGCTCCCGAACGGGACGAGAGAGCCGGCTTCGGTGACGGAGATCGGGACCGTCGTGCAGGCCAACCAGGGTGGGGACACGTTCTTTGAGATGACCGTGACTCTGGACGACCCCGATGCCGCACCCGGACTGGATGAGGCCCCGGTCGATGTCGAGATCGTCGGCGATTCGGCATCGAACGTACTCGCCGTCCCAGTCACGGCACTCATCGCGCTCGCCGAGGGTGGGTACGCAGTGGAAATCGTGGCAGAAGACGGAACCACCTTCCTCGTTGCCGTCGACCCTGGGCTATTCGCCGATGGGACGGTAGAGGTTGCGAGCGACGGGCTCCAGCCCGGGCTTCTGGTCGTGATCCCTTGACGGTCACCGACGATCAGGTCATAGCCACAACGGCCCTCGCTTTGAACGAAGTGACGATGCTGTACCCAGGCACGCCGCCGGTGCGTGCACTGTACAACGTGACCCTGGACATCGACGATGGGGAGTTTGTAGCCGTCGTCGGGCCGTCCGGATCTGGCAAGTCCACCCTGCTCCATGTGATGGGCACGCTGGATCGAGCAACAGCGGGCGAGGTGACAGTCGCCGGCTTCGATGTGGCGCAGCTCAGCGACAAGAAGCTGTCGGCGCTTCGATCCCACCACATCGGCTTCGTCTTCCAGCAGTTCTTCCTGCTTGCAGGTGAGTCGGCCCTGGACAACGTGGCCGACGGGATGCTCTACACCGGGATGCCGCTTTCCGAGCGGAGAGATCTGGCTCGCGTCGCCCTGGATCGGGTAGGCCTCAGTAATCGTGCCGACCATCTGGCGACCAAACTGTCCGGCGGTGAGCGCCAACGGGTTGCCATCGCCAGAGCGTTGATCGGTAACCCACGGATCGTGCTGGCCGATGAGCCAACCGGAAATATCGACAGCAAGACCGGAGCGGCCATCGTCGAGCTCCTCGAACAGCTGAACGAAGAAGGGACCACGATTGTGGTGATCACTCACGATCACGACATTGCAGACCATTTCCGCCGCCAGATCTCGCTTCTCGATGGAGAGATCGAGCACGACACCGGGGTGATGAGATGACGCCCGAGCCTATCGCCCCCTCGAAGCTGGCTGCGGCGGATGCGTTCCGAGCCGCCGGTATCGGTCTACGGACCCGTCGGTTGCGCAGCATCCTGTCCGCGCTCGGCATCATGATCGGGATCGGCGCCATGGTTGCCGTGCTCGGGCTATCCGAGAGCTCCAAGTCCGACCTGATCGCACAACTGGATCGGCTCGGAACCAACATGCTGCAAGTGCAGGCCGGGACCGGGATCGGCCTGGGTCCGGGTGAGTTGCCGGATACGGCGCCGGCGATGGTGACGCGCATCGACCCCGTGGAGACCGTTGCCGCGATTGCGGATATCGACAGCGCCCGCGTCTACAAGAACGATCTGGTGCCTGAGGGCCAAACCGGTGGATTGAGCGTCCTGGCGGCCGAGACCAACCTGCTGCAAACCCTCCAGGGGTCGATGGCCGACGGCTTCTTCCTCGATGAGGCAACACCGGACTACCCGGTGACCGTGCTGGGATCGGTTGCCGCCGAACGGCTCGGGATCAGGAACCTCGACACGCCGACGGCGGTGTGGCTCGGGGATGAATGGTTCTCGGTCGTTGGCATCATGGATTCGCTCGAGCTGTCACCGAACCTCGACCGAGCCGCTCTCGTCAGCTTTGGCGCCGCCGAGACCTACCTCGAAGAGGATCTGGTTCCTTCGATCATCTACGTACGCACCGACCCAGCGCACATCGACGAAGTCCGCAACGTGATGCCCGCCACGGTAAACCCGGAGAACCCCGATCAGGTGGAGGTCACCAGGCCGTCCGACGCACTGGAGGCTCGAGAAGCAGCGGAATCGACGTTGACCAACCTGTTTCTTGGACTCGGCGCCGTTGCCTTGCTCGTCGGCGGGGTGGGCATCGCCAACGTGATGGTGATCTCGGTGCTGGAACGGAGGGGAGAGATCGGCCTGCGCCGGGCGCTCGGCGCCACCCGCGGTCACATCTCGATTCAGTTCCTCGGCGAGTCGCTGCTGTTGGCCGGAATCGGTGGGTTCGCCGGCGTGTTGTTGGGCGCCGCGGTCACGGCCGGTTGGTCGGCCATCCAGGGTTGGGGCGTGCTGATCCCACCCGTAGCCATCATCGGCGGGATCGTCGTTGCGATGTTGATCGGGGCGATCGCGGGCCTGTACCCTGCGATGCGGGCCGCCAGGGTGTCTCCGACCGAGGCGCTGCGAACCCTCTGATCCTGCTCGAACCGGGCCAGGGCTAAGCGATGCCCCTGGTATCCTGCGCGCCGCCCGCCGGTGTTACGGGCGCCTTCCGGGGTAGCTCAGTTGGCAGAGCAGCGGACTGT
>JACZST010000087.1 GCA_022574065.1 Acidobacteriota bacterium | reverse complement strand
CGCAAGTCGCAAGTCGCAAGTCGCAAGTCATGACTCGTGACTGATGACTGATAACTGACGACTCACGACTGACGACTCTCTCTACACTCGCCGCGGATGACCGCGACCGAGACGGACACAAGGAACGAGGATCCATGGAAGGTGCGGCCGAGTGTCGCCCTGTTGATCCTCGCCGGGCTGGCGGTCATCGGCACGCTGTTGCTCGGGTGGCTTGGGACCCTTCCCGAGGAAGCGCACGTCGAGGTGGGCCGGGTGGTTTTCGGCAACATCCCATCGCTCATTGTTCTCCTGTTCTATGCGACGGTGTCCCTGTTCCTCGCCCTCGCCATCTATCTGTTCGCCCAGCGCGCCCGCAGCTGGGAGCGTGGCGCCTGGGAGCGAAGGAGCGGACACTGGAAGCGCAGAGCGAACAAGCTGGTCGACGCTCTCCTCATGAAGACTGTGATGGAGGATCGCACAGCCGGGGTGGTGCACTCGCTGATCTACTGGAGCTTCATCGTCCTGTTCCTGGGGACGGTCATCCTGGAGATCGACCACCTCGCCCCTGCGGGACTCAAGTTCCTCAGCGGGTGGGTGTATCGGGGGTATTCGGCGGCACTCGATCTTGCCGGGGTCATATTCCTACTCGGCCTCGGCTGGGCGGCAGTTCGTCGCTACGGGCAGCGGCCGGAGCGGCTACGGACCAAGACCAGGCCAGAGGATGGCTGGATCCTGCTGGTCCTGGCGCTGATCGGGGCCACCGGTCTGCTCACCGAGGCCGCCCGTATCTCGGTGGTGGGCCGGCCCAACTTCGAGGTGTGGTCCTTCGTTGGGTATCCCCTCAGCAACCTGATTCCGGCGGAGAGTGCGGCAGGGATCCACCAGGTGCTCTGGATCACGCACGTCGTGGTGTTTTTTATCTTCCTGGTGATGCTGCCGCTCACCAAGCTCCGCCACATGTTCACGACGCCGGTGAACCTGGCGCTGCTGCCGCGGGACCGCCCAAAAGGGGCGATGCGGGAGATGCCCAACCTGCTCGAGGCAACCGACATCGAGACGGTGGGTGCTTCTCGGGTGGAGGACTTCACCTGGAAGCAGCTGTTCGACACTGATGCGTGCACGGTGTGCGGTCGATGCACCGAGGTGTGCCCGGCGAACCAGACTGGGAAACCGCTCGATCCACGCGAGATCGTGCTCAAGTTGGGCCAGGTCGCCGCGGACACCGTGGGTATCTCCCCAACCGTGAGCGTCGATGCCGAGCTCACCGTTTCCTCCGACCTGGTGTTCGAACGAATCACGGCAGAGGAGGTGTGGGCCTGCACCGCCTGCCGTGCCTGCGATGAAGCGTGCCCGGCCGGACTCGAGATCGTCGACAAGATCCTCGACATGCGCCGCCACCTGGTGTTGATGGAGGCGGAGTTCCCGTCGGAGTTGGGCAAGACCTTCTTGAGTCTGGAGAACTCGGCGAACGCGTACGGGGTGGATCAATCGACCCGCGGAGATTGGCGCGACGAGCTCGATTTCGAGGTCAAGATGCTCGGCGATCCCGGTGTCACCGCCGAATATCTGTACTGGGTCGGGTGTGCTGGCTCGTTCGACGACCGTAACCGCAAGGTGACGATCTCGACGGCAAAGTTGCTACACGAGGCGGGGGTCGACTTTGCCATCCTCGGCCCCCGCGAACTGTGCACCGGGGACCCGGCCCGCCGGACCGGGAACGAGTACGTCTTCCAGGGTCTGGCGTTGCAGAACATCGAGACCCTCAACGACCTCGGGGTGGAGAAGGTGGTCACCCAATGTCCGCACTGTTTCAACACGCTGGGTAACGAGTACCCCCAATTCGGCGGCGACTACGAAGTCATGCACCACTCCGAGCTGCTGATGTCGCTGGTGTCGGAAGGGAAGATCACGCCGAAGCCGAACGGGCAGACCGTGACTTTCCACGATCCCTGCTATCTCGGCCGTTACAACGACGTGTATGTCGCGCCCAGGGACGTTGTCGACGCTGTTGGAAGCCGTGTCGAGATGCCGAGGAACGGGACGAACTCGTTCTGCTGCGGGGCCGGCGGCGGCAAGATGTGGTACGAGGAGCACACCGGTAAGAAGGTCAACATCGAGCGCACCGAGGAAGCCATCGCCACCGGTGCCGATGTGATCGCGACCGGGTGCCCGTTCTGCCTCGTGATGCTCGACGATGGCATCCGCGAGCTCGGTGTCGAGGAGGAGGTCATCGTCAAGGACCTGGCGACGCTGCTGGAAGAGCAGGTGCTCGGCGATTGACCGACTGGCTGGCCACCGTTTTGGTCGGCATTCTGATTGCCGTCGGCATTGCCGGCGTGATCCTGCCCATCCTGCCCGGGCTGTTGCTCATCTGGGGGGCCGGACTGGTCTACGGGCTCGTCGTTGGCTTCGGTTTCGCAGGATGGCTGGCGATGGCTGCGATCACCGCGCTGGCCGTGATCGGCACCGGCATTGTGTACTACCTTCCCGCCAGAAAGACCAGGGAGGTTGGTTTTCCGCGCTGGGGTCAGTTCCTGGTTGCCGGTGCCACCGTGGTTGGGTTCTTCGTAGTTCCCGTGGTCGGGGCCGTCCTCGGCCTCGTATTCGGAACCCTATTGGTGGCGTTGGCAGTTGAGCGCAATCTCGGCGACGCATGGGGCACGGGCTGGGCGATGCTGATCGAGATACTCAAGTCGGCCGCCATCCAACTGAGCATGGCGCTGTCCATGGCGGTGGCCTGGGGGTTGTGGGCGCTGAGCGTGCTCTCGTCCTAGGAGGCTCCGCAATATGGTGCGATCCGGTCTCCGTCTGCGAGGCCATTTGCGGAGTCGTCGCCCGAGTGGCGAAGCGGCAAGAACCGCTGACGGAGGGTTCTTTGCCTCCCCCTCGGGGGAGGTGGCAGAGGCGCAGCCGCTTACGGAGGGGGTCAGACCGCTGCCCCGATCACAAGGTGACCCCCTTGCCAGCCACAAGCGGGAAGATGGCTCCACTTATGTCGAGATCACCGACCACCTATCGGTGCGCGCTCTCGGAGGAAGCAGGTTCTGCGACGGCAGTGAGTACGGCGGCTACGACGAGCACACCGGCGGTGAGTGTGATCGGAATAGCGTAGGAACCGGTGCCGTCTCTCAGTAGTCCGACGATCAGAGGACCGGCAGCGGCCAAGGTGGCCACGATCGTCCACTGGGTGCCCATGATGCGGCCGTACTGCGGTCCGGAATACCAGCGGCTCATCACCACAGCGCGCATCGGTGTCGCCGCCCCGAACGCCAGGCCGAATACGATGAAGTGCATTGCCATTTGCCACTGCATCGCAGCGACTGCGGCCATGGCGACGGCACCCGCCATGAGCAGGGTCACGGCAGCGGATACGAGAACCGGCCGGATTCGATGGGACAGATACGGGGCGACCCACCGGCCGGGAAGGCTCATCAGCCCGGCAACCGCAGCCCACCACGCCACCACGGTGATGGCGAAACCCGCCTGTTCGAACACGGCAATGCGGTGGAGGATCACCGCTTGCACGGCGGCGAAAGCGAGCAGGCTCGCCGCAGTGAACAGGGCAAATCGGCGATCGTGAAACAGCGCGACCAGCCCGTCGCCTGCTCGAGCGTCATGACCATGACCGCTTCTGCTTGGCGTGGGAAAGAAGAAGACGGTCACCACGAGCCCGGTGACGAGGAGGACGGCGGCAAGCACGACTGCTGCCCACCGCCAACCCAGCGCAACGGTCATGATTCCGGCGAGAGGGATGAAGATCGGACCGGCAAGACCGCCGATCAGGGTGAGTGTGACCAGGGCCCTGGTGCTGCCAGCCAGGCCGAACCATTGATCAACTGCGATGAACGCCGGCTCGTAGAACGTCATGGCGCCAGCGGGTCCGATGAGTAGCCACGACACGAGCACCAGTTGCCACCCTTCTTGGGACGCGGCGAGCAGGATCAGACCGGTGGCTCCCACCACGCTCCCGAGTCCCATGATTCCCCGGACTCCGTGCCGGTCGGCGCGGCGACCGACCATGAACGCGAAGCCACCGCCGACGAGCACGGCCCCCGTCCATGCGAGCGATAGCAGCGATATCGAGTACTCGGATCCAGCGGCTTCCCCGGTGATGAAGATCGAGTAGGCATAGAACAGGGTGCCGAAAGCCACCATGACCAATACAGAGAGCGCTGCGATAGGCAGGAGGTCCGGTTTGGTATCGGTGTTTCTCGGGGGCGGTGTCAAGCGATCACCGTATTACGTATCACGTACTACGCATCATGACCCCCCACTGCCAACTACGACCTGGAGTCGCACCATGCCTTGAGGACGGCTTCCAGGTCCCCCTGGTGTCGGCTGGGTCCTCCCGATCGTCGAACCTCGTGGTGCGGACTTGTTTTCCGCCGCCAGCCAGGCGTGGGTGATCCCTCTGGAATGTCGGCACCCTTTTGGAACGTGAGGCTTACCAGGTTCTTGGCGGCGATGGTGGAGATGGCGATGTTGCCCTGGTAGGAGAAGGTCGGCGTCTTCAACTTGATGGATTCGACCCGAGCCGCGAACGGGATCACCTCGCGGGCGAGTTCGAGAGCGCCGAGAGGGGGTTGTCCTGTTGGTGGCGAACCACCGTTCGACTTCGACGCTGGTCGTGCGAGAGACCTCCACTTCGGGCAAAACATGGCGGTGTCGTCGGCTCAGGGCCGGCGCCCGCTGATGACGGCCTATGGTCCGTGGATGCGCATTGGCTATCAGGGCGAGACCGGTTCGTACAGTCATCGGGCGGTGACGGAAGTGTCGGATACCGGGGAACCCGTCGGCTATGCGACTTTTGCTGCCGCGTTCGCCGCATTGGAAGCAGGGGAGATCGATCGGTTGGTGGTTCCGATAGAGAACTCGACGACGGGGAGCGTGCTTCCGGTGCTCGATCGCCTGCCAGGGGACGATGAGCATCAATCCTTTGCCATTGTCCAAGAGCACCTGGTCGAGATTCGCCACGCCATCGTCGGGATTCGCGGTACTGACATCAGCGCCGTTCGCGAGGTGCGGTCCCACCCGGAGGCTCTTGCTCAGGCGGAGTACCACCTGACCGAACTCGGTATCGAGGCAGTACCGAGTCACGACACCGCCGGTGCCGTTAGGGAGGTCGCCGAAGCCGCCGATCCGGGCATCGCCGCATTGGCGCCAGCCTGGACGGCAGATACGTATGACCTCGAGGTCCTGGCCGGCGACATCATGGATCGCGATCACAACACCACCCGATTCGTCGTTCTTGCTCCTGGTGCCCCAAGTGTCGACGACGATGACGACAAGACGACGATCGTGTTCACGACCGCGCACACCCCGGGCGCTCTTGCTCTGGTACTCACCGAGCTTGGGCTCCGAGGGGCGAACCTGACCAGGATCGAGTCGCGACCGGCCGACGAGGCATGGTCCTACCGCTTCTTCGTCGATCTCGTCCACGAGCCGGGGCCGGAGGGGCTGTCGCGGATCATCGAGCCACCCCCTGCGACATGCGAAGAGCTCCGCGTGCTCGGGAGCTACCGAGCAGTATGAGAGCAGTCGTCAATCCCCGTCCCCAGTCAGACAGGAAGGTCGCGATCACCGCGTCGATGACATGGCTGCCGTGCCGGACGCTGCTCATCATCGAGTACGGTTGACAACAAGGAGGAACCTTGCCCACCAGCACCGCCAGTTTCGGCGCGGGCAAACGCGAAAGCCACGATGCCTCGGCGTATTACGCCCGGCGCATGAACCGCCTTGCGGAGCTCGACGACGTCGGCGAGCTCGGAGACGCTCCGGCCAACGTGCTCGACTCGGTATTCGTCCAGTCGTCGGAGTCGATGGAGCAGTTGCCGGATAACTGCGTAGCGCTGATGGTGACGTCGCCGCCATACAACGTTGGCAAGGACTACGACGATGACCTCGACCTCGACGAGTACTTGGGGTTGCTCGATCGAGTCTTCACCGAGACATACAGGGTCATCGAACCCGGCGGACGAGTGGCGGTCAACGTGGCCAACCTCGGGCGGAAGCCCTACCTCCCACTCAACCACTTCGCCGCCGGCCTGCTCGCCGACATTGGCTTTCTGCTTCGCGGCGAGATTGTTTGGCAAAAGGCCAAGGCTGCGGGCGGCTCGACGGCGTGGGGGTCGTGGCAGTCGGCGAAGAATCCGACGCTGCGCGACATCCACGAATACGTCGTTGTTGCCTCAAAGGGACCGTCCCGTCGCGTCAGGGAGGGCACCGACACCATCACCAAGGAACAGTTCCTCCAGGCAACTGTCTCGGTATGGGACATCCTCCCCGAGTCGGCCCGCCGGGTCGGGCACCCCGCCCCGTTTCCCGTCGAGCTCCCGGAGCGGCTCATCCAGCTCTACACATTCACCGATGATCTGGTGCTCGACCCCTTCCTCGGGTCGGGTTCCACCGCGGTGGCCGCCGTTCAAAGCGGAAGGCACTACGTGGGGTACGAGACCGATGCCGACTACGCCGCCCTCGCCGAGCGCCGGATCGCGTCCGCCCATGCCGGTCATCACACCGCCTCTGATGAGGGTTCATAGATAGAGTCCTCATCGAGTGGAGATGTTGCTTCTATCGATTCATTGACCGACCCTATCGACGCTCCGATGGAGCGGGCGGTCGTAGCCGCCGTCCCGTTCCTGGTGGCGGGACTCGTCCTATCCCTCCCGCTCCTGCTCGTGACGTGGACCCCACCGCCGATGACACCTGTGATCGTCCAGCTGTCTGGCCTGGTCTTGCTCGGCATTGCCGCGGCGATATGGCTGGCACCGCTGGCGGGCGCCGACTGGTTCCTCGGCCGTGCCTGGTCGGCATGGTGGCGGCTGGTCGCGTCGGGGGTGACGGTGGTGGTGATCACCACCGGCGTGGTGGGACTGGTGACGCTGGCTTCCTCGGCGGCACTCCAATTCCCGCCGTCGATGCAGTTCCTCCAACTGTTGTCGGCACTGGACATCGCCTGGGCGGGCGGTGCGCTGGTGGTAGGAGCGCACCGAGCCTGGGGCCGAGCAGCCGCCGTCGCCGCCGGTTTCGTGCTCGGCGTGGTCTGCGTCTTCGCCATCTGGCGCTACCTCGATGTGGTGGGATTCGGCCCGTCCGGTGAGTGGATCGTCGATGGACCCGCACTGTGGCGCAATGTGATCCCGGCTGACACCGCCGCCGCGCTGGTGGCCATTGCCGTGTTCGCCTACGGAACCCATCGCCAGGCGTCGGTCGAGGCTGGCTCGTCGAGGTGATTGTTGAGGCGGACAGAGTCTTTGCCTCTCCCACGAAGTGGGGGAGGCGCGAGCGGACGAAGTCTGCGAGCGGAGGGGGCTCTGGGAGTGGGCCGCATCCCGATGAGCTCACGAGAGCACCGACTCCCCCAAAGCCCCCTCTGCGTCGGAGCTGACGCTCCTCCGCGCTCGTCTTCCCCCGCCGCGCGGGTGAGACGAGTGAGGCTCAAGCAATCGAGCAGGCCAATCCCCAGTCGTAGGCAGCGAACTCGACCTTTGGCCTGGTGGCAAGCACCCAGGACGCGTCACCGGGGAGGAGCCATGGTGCGACGGCAACCGCGAGTGAGCGGCGGCGGGCGGGCAGGAATGTCGGCATCCGGTGCGGGGCGACCAAG
>JACZST010000086.1 GCA_022574065.1 Acidobacteriota bacterium | reverse complement strand
GGGGTAAAGCCGTGGCCGCGACAACGCTCTGACCCCCAACCGTCGCACAATCGCGAAATGCGACACCTGAGGGGGAGGAAAAGACCCTCCGTCAGCGGGTACGGCGCTACCACCTCCCCAAAAAGGGGAGGAAACGAGACCGGGGACTTGCGACCTGCGACCTGCGACTTGCGACTTGCGCTCAGCCGCCGATGTAGGACATCTCGACCTTGGGGAGGCCGAGCGGGATCCCGGAACGCTCCTCGCTGTACCGATCCTCACGCCGCTCCCACATAGCGGTGATCAGCTCCGTGATCTCGTCATCGGAGGCGCCGGAGCGCAGCGGGCCGCGCAGGTCGGTGCCGCCGGTGGCAAACAGGCAGGTGAACATCCGACCCTCTGAGGACAGGCGGAGCCGGCTGCAATCTCCGCAGAAGGGCTCGGTCACCGATGCGATCACCCCGATTTCACCGGCGCCGTCGAGATACCTCCACCGGTTGGCGACTTCACCGGGATGGGCCCCAGGGAGCGGCTCGATCGGCCACCGCTCGTTGATAGCGGCGACAATCTCACGGGCGGGCACGACGTCGTCCATCCGCCAGCCATTGGAGGTGCCAACGTCCATGTACTCGATGAAGCGCACGATGTGGCCGGTCCCGCGGAAGGCTTTGGCCATATCGACGACCTGGTCGCCGTTGATGTCACGCTGAACGACTGCGTTCACCTTCACCGGTGTCAACCCCGCGGCTGCCGCGGCATCGATTGCCTCGAGGACGCGGGCGACCGGGAAGTCGACGTCGGACATGATCCGGAACACGGTGTCGTCGAGCGAGTCCAGGCTCACCGTCACCCGGTCCAGGCCCGCCGCGGCCAACGCGGGCGCCTTCTTCGCCAGCAGCGATCCGTTGGTGGTGAGGGCAAGGTCGTTGATCCCGTCGATGACGGAGAGCTTGCCCACGAGATCCTCGATGCCACGGCGCAACAGCGGCTCTCCACCGGTCAGGCGCACCTTCTCTGTTCCCAGCCCGGCAAAGATGCGAACAACCCTTTCGATCTCCTCGAAGGTCAGCAGGTCCTCGCGGGGAAGGAACACGTAGTCCTTGCCGAACACCTCCCGCGGCATGCAATAGGTGCAGCGGAAGTTGCATCGATCCGTCACCGAGATCCGGATGTCCCGCAGCGGCCGATCCATTGTGTCGAACAGCATGGTTGCAGCGTACCCAGTTCCCAAAGCCCAGTTCCCAGTTCCCGGTTGCCGGTTCCCGGCTATCAACTACCAACGGCTGACCATTGAGGCTCGGAATCGGGCACAATCCCAACCTATGGAGAACCTTCCTGAGTTGCGCGTACTGGCTCTGGCGGAAATCATGCCCCACGAGAAGGTCGACCCATTGCGGGTAGACCGATTGGCGGCACGAATCACCGACGAGGGATCACAACTCAATCCGATGGTATGTATCGAGGACATCAGCGGGCGCTTCGTACTCCTCGATGGGGCAACACGAACAGCGGCCCTCGGGAATATTGGTCTCGCTTACGGAGTGGTCCAGGTTGTCGATTCTCGATCCATCACTCTGGAGACATGGCACCACGTCGTTCGCGACGTAGCGCCAGAAGCCGTTACGCGCCACATCGAGGACAACCCAAACCTCATCCTGGCGGAGGACGAGGGAACGCCTCGTATCTCGACTATCGACGGCGGCCGGTTTACCGCACACAGCGACCGGCTGAGCCAAAACGGTCTGCTTTCCGCGCTGGTGGACTGTTACATCGGTCGGTGGAAGGTGAATCGGGTGGTCGACCCCGATCTCGACAGCGTCGCCTCGTTCTACCCCGACTGGGCCACCGTGGTCGAATTTCCCACACTCACCATCGATGACGTAATGAAGGCAGCCCTCGGCGACGACCGCCTCCCAGCCGGGATCACCAGATTCATCGTCCCCGACCGGGCGCTTCGAGTCCAGGCCGACCTGGCGTTGCTGGCTGCTGGACCCCAGCCGGAAAGACAGGCGCTGCTCGACCGGCTCATCGAAGAGCGGTCCAGCACCGGCCGCATTCGGCGCTACCCGCAATCGGTGGTCATCTACGACGAGTAGCCGGTCAGCAGGGCTGTCGGCACCGGCGGCTGGTCAACGAGCTCGGGCCACGGCTCCGCAAATTAATCTCGGCAACCAAGACCGAATCGCGCCCTACTGCGGAGCCTCAGTCACGAATCAGCTCGAGGAACTCGGAACGAGTCCTCGGGTTGTCCTTGAACGTGCCGCGCATGGCGCTGGTGATCATGGCGCTCTCCTGCTTCTGGACACCGCGCATCATCATGCACAGATGCCTCCCCTCGAGTACGACGGCCACGCCGTGCGGATCGAGAATGTCCTCGAGGGCACCGGCGACCTGGTTGGTCAGCCGCTCTTGCACCTGGAGACGCCTGGCGAACACATCGAGCACGCGGGCGATCTTCGAAAGCCCGATGATTTTTCCCTTTGGCAGATAGGCGATGGCAGCGGTGCCGAAGAACGGGAGCATGTGGTGCTCACACATCGAGTAGAACTCTATGTCGCGTAGCAGGACCATCTCCTCGGCACCCTCGGCGTCGAAGATGGCGTCGTTGACGACCTCTTCAACCGAGGTTGAGTACCCGCTGGTCAGATAATCCAACGCCTTGGCAACCCGCAACGGAGTCCGGTCGAGGCCCTCACGGTCCGGGTCCTCGCCCAGCTCTATCAGCTGTTGGCGGATCAGCGCCTCCAGACGCGGGGCGTATACGTCGGAAACATCGTCGAAATCGTCCGGGCGGCGCGGGCTGTACGGCGAGCTCAAGTGGATGGCCATGATTGGTCGAACGCCGTCATTGTCGATTTGTTCCGCAATCTCCAACGTGGTTCGGCCGTCGACCGGATGGATCCATTCCGGGGCAACGTCGGCGATCGGCAGCGCCACATGAGCAGCCTCGAGCGCACCCGGATCGGGGATCGGCTTTCCTTCTCGATCCTCCGCCATCTCTCCGTAATAGACGACGTCGACATCCGCCGTCCTTGGCGCGTTTGGATCGGCGGTGCGCACGCGGCCCAGCTCGTCCTCGACGGAGTGAGCCACGGCACGCAACTCGTCGATGTCGAGGTCAGTGTGCAGGAGAACGGCGGCGTTGAAGAAGTCGGGAGCATCGGGAGGGCCGTCGACGGAGGGGCTCTCGAAGATCCTGCTCACTCGGTCGACGATGACCCCGGGTGCTCGCCGAAGCAAGCGGACCGCCTCCGGGATGTTGCGCTCCTTCTGGATGTTCGACCCGATGACGATGATGGCGCTGGTCGGTTCACTCATCCGGGGCCGCCCGAGTCCTTGATATGGCGATGCCTACCGACCGGGCGTGTCGAAGCGCCTCCGGCTTCTCCACGGTGACCTCCACCCGGCGGATACGCTCGTCGACGTCAAAGCACACCGCGGCGAGCTCGGCAACCAGGCGCTCGACGAGCATCGGGGCTCCGGACTCGACGTGGGCGATCATCGCCTTGGTCACCGTCCGGTAGTTGACGGCATCTTCGATGTCGTCGCTGGCCGCAGCCGGCCGCGTGTCGACCCAGAGGGTTGCATTGATCAGCACGTTCTGCGGATTGACCCGCTCGTCCGGATTGATCCCGACGATCCCAGAAACCACGAGGTCCTTGATATGAATCTGGTCCAAGTCCTCCTGCTCGCGACTCATGTCAGATGCCCCCCGCCGTCGACCCTGACGATTTCTCCTGTGACAAAATCGTTACGCAACAGGAACAGCACCGTATCGACCACGGGCTCGGTCCCGCCAACCCGCGCAAGCGGAAGTTCGGCCGCCAGCCGCTCCGCAAAGCTGTCCTTGTCAGGAATGATCACACCGAGGGCGACGGCGTTGACCCGGATCTTGGGGGCCAGACCGGCGGCGGCGGCTTTGGTGAATGCATCGATCCCACCCTTGGCGACGATATAGCTGAAGTGCCTCAGATTTGGCGTAGCGGTCCGCACATCGGTCACGTTGACGACGGCTCCCGACATCTCCAACGGCAACCGGTCGGCAAACGCCTTGGTCAGAAACACCGGTGCCGACAGGGTCACGTCGAGGGTCTGCTGCCACGCATCGAATCCGACGTCCTCGATCGTGTTCTCCAAAAACCCCGAGGCGCTGTTGACCAGGAGTGATACGGGCCCGAGCGCTTGCTCGGCAAGGTCGATGACCCTTGCCGAGTCCTTCGGGACGGAAAGGTCCACCGATCCCACTGCGGCGCGAACCCCGAGAGCCTCGGCCTTGGCGGCCGTGTCCGCGGCCGGCCCGGCCGATCGGCCGTAGTGGACAAACACATCTGCCCCGGCCGCCGCCAGACCCAGCGCCAGCGCCTTGCCAACCCTCACGCCTCCGCCGGTCACGACGGCCACCCTGCCCTCCAGATCCATGCAACGAGGCTACAGGAGGGTCGGCGGGAATCACTTGGCGGAGTGCTGCGCGGGTCCGAGACCACCGCCTGAGCAGCGGCTCGGTCCGCTCACCATTTCTCCCAACCGTGCTCGGATGCAACCGGGGCCTGGCACCGTGACGTCCTAAGCTGCTGCCCCGTGAGCAAGCAAGACCCGAAACACGGCCGATGGATCCTGCCGCTCGTCATCGCCGGGCTGGTGGGGCTGACCTACTCCTTTGTCAACGCGCTTCCTCCCGCCGAGGTTCCGCTGGGAACCACCGCTCCCACAGCAACCTCGTCGACCCTCCCCCCGGAGACAACGACGACGACCTTGCCTCCGGAGATCGAAACCTTCCTCATCCTCCTCGATGGCTACCAGACCACGGCCACCGAGATTCAAGCGGCCATCGACGCGACCAATGACGCATGGGAGAACAAGGACATCACGTTCTCGGAGACCCTCGCCCAGTTCACCCAGTCGAGAGTCGACGCGCAGACGCTGAGCGAAACGGTCGCAGGCTCCAATCCGCCTGCGGCGTATGCGACGGAGTGGCCAGCGGCGGTCACCACCGCGGAGGAACTTCCTCTCGGCGTAGATGCCATCGTCGCCGGGCTCCGTGCAAGCGACGACGGCACCCTCAGACGCGCTGCGGTCGGGGAATATGCGGAACTGACCGACGACTTTGTAGCTTCGCTGGACGGCGTGAGGGCTGAAACACCCGAGTGAGTCTCTCCCGCTTTGCGGCGGGAGAGCAACGATCAGGTCTTCCCGTCCAGGTATGAGCACACGGTGTCGGTGATCAACCGAGCAACGACGTACGGATCGGCGTTGGCATTGGGGCGGCGATCCTCGATGTACCCACCTTGGTCCCTATGGACCTGCCACGGGATCCTCACCGATGCTCCGCGGTGGGAGACGGCATAGAAGTACTCGGTCCATGGTGCGGTTTCGTGGAGGCCGGTGAGCCTGCGCTCGATCCCTGCGCCGTAGTGCTTGATGTGCTCATCCGCCTTCTTCCCAAGCGCTTCGCAGGCGGCGATGATCGCGTCGTAGTTCTCCCGCATCGCTGCGGTCGAGAAGTTGGTGTGCATGCCGGCACCGTTCCAGTCGCCTTCGACCGGCTTTGGGTTGAGGTGTGCCGAGATGTCGTAGTCCTCGGCAATCCGATACAACAGCCAGCGGGCCATCCACAGCTGATCTCCGACCTCAACCGGGCCGATTGGCCCGATCTGGAACTCCCATTGGCCGATCATGACCTCGGCGTTGGTGCCGGAGATGGCGAGCCCGGCATCCATGCAGGCCTTGGTATGGGCCTCGACGATGTCTCTGCCCCAGATCTCGTCGGCGCCAACACCGCAGTAGTATCCGCCCTGTGGAGCGGGGAACCCGCCGCTCGGCCAACCGTGCGGGCGACCGTCCTTGTAGAAGGTGTATTCCTGCTCCAAACCGAACCAGGGCTCGTGGTGCTTGTACTTCTCGGCGACCTCCACCAGCGGGGCGCGGGTGTTCGACGGGTGAGGCTCCATGTCGATCGTCAGCACCTCGCACAGGACGAGCACATCCTCGTCGCCGCGGATCGGATCCGGCCTCACCAGCACAGGACGCAGCACGCAGTCGGACTCGGCGCCCGGTGCCTGCTCGGTGCTCGAGCCGTCGAATGCCCAGATAGGCGGCTCTTCGCCCTCGGGGACGATCTTCGTTTTGGACCGCAGCTTGGCCGTCGGCTTCTGGCCGTCGATCCATATGTACTCAGCCCGGTATGGCATAGGGCCCCTCCACACAGGCGACGCCGGCACGCCGCCACTCGGTTGCGTGGAGGATAATGGCACCGGCCAGTTGGGAGACACATCTTTTCGGTCGCCGCTGATCCTCGCCACGGGTGATAGCTGGCTCAGAGCACGCGCCGATAGGTGACCGGTCGTCTCGACAGAGTTGAGGCTGGCCCCGACCGGCTACACGGCGATGGCGACCTTGCCTCTGGCATGGTGTCCCAGCATGTGGGCGACCGCGTTTGCAGCCTCGCTGAGGACCAAGTCGCGCCTCTTCAGAATGCCGGGTCGACGATGGATCGTGCTGCCTCGCTCAGTGCCCCTTGCAGCCGCTCGGTCGCCACGCTGTACTGCTCATACAGCTCGAGGACCCTGGCGTCGTCTCCGGTGGCGTTTGCCGCGGTGATGGCGACGGCGGTGGCGTGCTGATCATCGAAGTAGGCGAGGAGGGCGTCGTGATCGCCGGCGAACTCGTTGGGCGGGGCTAGCTCACGCAGTCGGTCTCCGGTGTTTCGGAGGAGTTGCTCGATGTCCGGCTGCACCCTATCGAGGTAGCTGGCGCGTTGTATTGGATTCAGCTCGACACCAGTAAAAAACAGCGGACCCGTCCTGATTGCGTACTCACGGAGCGCGCCGAAGACTGCCTGTCCGTACTCCCCACCGACCAGGTTCTGGTCGGCGGGGCAATCCTCGGCGGGATCGACCGCTTTGAGATGTACACAGAACTGTCTACCGATCGACAAGAGAAAGTCGCCCTCGACCTCACCGAATGCCTGCCTTGCAGCAATCACCCCGAGGGTGTCGCCTGCCTGTATCGCGGCGACGAGCTGAGGTTCCAGTTCGACGATGGCACGCCTGAATGCGAGCCAGTGCTCGTGATCGACTGCGAGCGTCTCGGGTGGTGTCAGCGCGTCGGCGCCGTCGAGCGACCGCTTTGCGCCTTCGGCGAGCCCGGCATCGTTGATCGCCACGAGGAATACGCCGCGGGTGGCATAGGACGCGCCGAGGGCGCGGTCGAACCGGTCGCTCGCCTCCAACCAGTGCGATTCAGCCTGAGCGACCCGAAGCAGGTAGGCGTCCTCTTGTTGCTCTGTGCTCAGCTCGAGGAACGAGCATCCGGTCACCACGAGTGCGGCCGCCATCCAGGCCGCTATCGCTCGAAATCCCATGAGCGCGATCCTATCGCCGCTCGACGCTACGGCATGCCCGGTCGGACGCGGTTCAGAGGCTCCGCAGATAGCGCGCGATCCGGTCCCTGTTGGCAAGGCCATGTGCGGAGCCGGGGCCCGAGCGGCCCGCCGCGAAGCGGCAAGAGCGGGAAAAATGGCGCTCCGCAGATAACGCGCGATCCGGTCCCTGTTGGCAAGGCCATGTGCGGAGCCGGGGCCCGAGCGGCCCGCCGCGAAGCGGCAAGAGCGGGAAAAATGGCGCTCCGCAGATAACGCGCGATCCGGTCCCTGT
>JACZST010000085.1 GCA_022574065.1 Acidobacteriota bacterium | reverse complement strand
ACGACAGCGTCCGCAGTGACAAGGAGGCGACCCTTGTCGCCGACTACTTGGTGACGAGCATGAGCGGCCTGCGGACGATGGTCAAGGCTGGCACAGACCTCGAAGTGCTTCGAGGCATAGTGGCGATGGTGATGAGCGCTCTGTAGCGCCGTCGGCTCGCTGGGAGGAAGGACAGTGTCCGTTCCGAATATCGAGAAAGAACAAGGAGAAAAAGAATGTCCGTTTCGTTAGTCGAGAGAGAACAGGCAGACGACCTCACCATCGACTTCTACAACGATGCCGAGGGCCGGTTCGAGATGCTGCTGAACATCTTCAAGGTAATGGGGCACGTCCCAAAGCTGGGCCGGATATTTACCGACTCGGTGATGGAGATGCTCCAGGACGGCGAGCTCGAGTGGAAGACCAAAGAGCTGTTGATCCTCAAGGCGACGGTCCGCAATGACTGCCAGTATTGCGTCGTGCAGCACGAGGCGGTGTCGCAGCGGCTCGGTGTCTCGGCGGAGAAGATCGCCGACCTCGATGGCGACATCTACCAGACGAGCGATCTCTTCACTGAGAAAGAACGGGCTTTGCTGGATCTGACTGTCCAGATCGGCGTCGACGCCAACGGCATTTCGAAGAGCCTATGGGACCGGTTGGATGCCGAGTTCACCCAGCCACAGATCGTCGAAGCGATCTATGTGATCACGCAGTACATCGCAATCAGCAAGTTCGGTGATGCCCTCGGCGTAGAGCTCGAGCCCGTGTTCCTGGGCGGCGAGCCAATCCTTCACGTCGATCACCACGGGTAGCGTCTGACGTCGGACATGAGACGCGAGGCAGCCGGATCCCGACGATCGAGATTCTCTCGGGGTCCGGCTGGGCCTTTTGCGTCCGGACCAGGTCACTGGTTCTCGGCTGGCTAGCTCCGTTGACGGTGAGATCGTGCACCCCCGCCTTTGGGACAGCCCAAAGGCGGCACTGTGGGAAATAGGCCGCCTCCTCAGACCTTGATCACCGGTATCAGTCAATTGAGAGGTTTGCATGCGCCAGCAAAGTCGGCGTGTGCTGCCGGCGTCAGCCACCAGATCCTTCGAGCAACCGCCCACCCGCCGGGCAGTTCCGTTCCAGGTTGCGAATAGGACGCGATTTGTTGAGAAATGACACAAGTTGATGAGCATCAATGAGTGCTAGAACCCTTGTCCGCGGGAGCGTCGGTTATTGCGTCCAGGCCGGGTCGGCCGAGTCGGCGGCCGGCTGGCTCCCGAGGAAGCCGTCGTTTTGGGCCGGCGAATCATCTGCCACCTCCTGGCCTGCTCCCTCGTCGAAGCTCCAGTGCCCAACAAGGCCAGAGGCCGAAGGGTCGACTCCATCCTCGACGACAGCTTTGATCTCCGTCCCCAACAGGCTTCTGTCCCACATGGCGGCGTCGTCGATGTCACCTTCGAAGAACCAAGTCGGCGGTTCGATGCCATCGGGAGGCGGGCCGATAACACCATAGGTCGCGCCGATGCTGAGGAACTGATGGTTGTCGGGTGATGGGACTCCGGTGTCTTGGCACCGTGCCCGCTCCTCACCGTCGATGTAGAAGACGAGGGTCCCCGTCGCGTCTCGCGTCACCGCTACGTGGTGCCACTCTCCGTCGGCGACGAACATGTCGCCTGACGTGCACTCGCCATGAGGCACGCAGTTGTTTCCAGGGTAGCAATAGTTGTCCTCGTTGATCGCCTCGAGCATGACCTGCAGGTTGCCGTCGTTGGCGACGAAGAGCTGCCAGCTCAGGTTGTAGGAGTCGTTGTCTTCGCCTCTGGCGATGATCGCCGATCGTCGTGCCGGCGGTTCCGGGAGTCGGATCCATGCCGCGGCGGTGAAGACGTCAGTAGGAAATGACTCGTCCCAGGGAACCAGAACGCGGTCATCGATCCCGTCGAAGGACAGGGAGAAGTCTTGGCCTGCGGTGGGCACCGGTGTGGAGGTGGTAGCGGGCGTCGCGGTGGTGGGGGTGGAAGTGTTCCCTGGCTCGGGAAATGTGACCGGCTCAGGGTCGGTGCATGCTGCGGCGAGAAGAACCGGGACGATGACAGCGATCCAGGACCGGCGCATCATGCGGCCTCGACGACAAACTTTCCCGTCATCGCGACGTCCTCGCGCTCGAGGAAGTGGCACAGGTACATGGACGGCGGCTCGGGATCGGCGTAGTCGTGGAATCGTTTGGGGCTCATCGCGGTCCTTGTCGTTGGATCGGTACGTCTCGACAGGTTCAAGATAGAGCTCGAGGTTAAGAAGCCTCTGAGAAGACGCTGACAAGCCGATGAGAAGGTCTACTTCCGCAACAGCCACTAGCAAACGGCAACCCCGGTGACGAAATACTCGCGAGCGAATGGCCACAGAAGGACCACTTCGGGCCCCGACACCGCTGGCGGTCGTCCATACGGCGGAGGCGTTTAGCCCACAGGGTTTCAGGCGAGATTGCTGATCGGGACCGGAAGACTTGTCTTTTGTTCGATGAAATCGACGAAGTTGACGAAGGGGTCGAATCCGATGACATCCTGCGCATCGGCGACAAAGTTGGAGAGGGCGTTCACATCGTAGAAGTAGGGCATGCCGTCACGCGCATTGACCAGATACTCGACGCTGCCGAGGTCGGCGCCCGTTGCGGCAAGTAGCCGGCCGGCATCGCGAACCACCTCGTCCGGTGGCTGGTAGGCCTCGATGGGCAGCCCTCGACCGGAGACGCCGTCGGCGATGCCTGGCAGCTCGCAATAGTCGGCCGGGCACAGGTTGAACGATCCCGGCACCAGCAGGAGTCGAATCGCATAGAGGAACGCGCCGTCCAGGAATTCGACACGGACGATTGCATCGCCTTGTGCCGGGAGATGCTCTTGGACCAGCGCCGTGTGATCCGGGCCGAACTCGAGCTCGCCTGAATCGGCCGCTTCACCGAGGTCCTTCGGATTGTCGAACGACATGATCCCGGCGCCGCTGCCACCGATGTTCGGCTTTACCAGCACCGGCCATTGCAGACCGTCCGCGGCCTCGACCGCATTCCCGGGATGAGTGATGACCCGTGCTCGCGGATGCCGGATCCCGAGCTTTGAAGCGAGCGTGATCTGACGCGCCTTGGAGATCTCGTAGCTGAATGCTTGGCGGCCGTTGATCACCGGCGTCCCGATGTCTTCGAGGTAGGCCAGGTAGTTCAGGGTGGAGAACACGGAAGACTCGTCGCCGCGCAGCCAAGCCGAAGGGCTCATCCGGTTCAGGACCACGCTGTACGGCAGAGACCTCACCACCGGGTCGTAGGAGAGCTGCGAAGCGTCGATCCGGTCGAACGGGATATCGCGTCGATCAAGCTCGTCGAACAGCGGCTCGAACCAGAGCGGGTGTTCGTACAGGATGCCTACGCGGGCGCTGGGATTGCTTGGGTTCATGTCCTCTTCTCCTCGGTCTCAAGTCTCCTACCTGAACCTTTGTTCCGCCTGGCTCGCGACAACAAGGACAAGCTCCGCCAACGCGATGACGATTGCCGGTGCGTAATCACTGTTGTCGAATCAAGATGCGAAGCGCGGGTAGGGCCCGGAGCCTCGTTGACACCCGGGTATGATCGGAAAACCGAAGGAGTAGGGCGCATGACGAGCCTGGCCGAACGTCATAGGACGTTCTTTGAACTTCACCAATCGGGTTGCTTCGTGGTTCCGAATCCCTGGGACATGGGTTCGGCGCGGCTCATGGCCGCCTGCGGGGCGAAGGCACTGGCCACCACCAGCGCCGGCTTCGCGTTCACGCTGGGCCGCCCGGACATGGGGCACGTGACCCGCGACGAGGCTCTTCATCATGCCGAACAGATCGTCGCTGCGACGCCGCTGCCGGTCACGGGCGATCTCGAAAACGGTTTCGGCGACGACCCCGCCGACGTCGCCGAGACGGTGCGGCTTGCCCGCGAAGCAGGGCTTTCCGGTTGCTCCATCGAGGACACGAGAATGGTCGAGGGCAACCCGGCTTACGACTTCGATCTGGCGCTGGAGCGAATCGGGGCAGCCGCCGAAGCCGCCCGCATGCTCGACGACCCTTTCGTGCTTTGCGCCCGTGCCGACGGGCTGATCAACGAGAGCTACGGGATGGACGAGGCGATCCGGCGCATCCAGGCGTTCGGGAATGCCGGCGCCGATCTGCTCTATGTGCCGCTCCTCCCCGACATGGAAAGCCTGCAAACGGTTGTCGCCTCGGTGACGAAGCCGGTGAATGCGCTCGCAGCCGGCGCGTTGGCGCAGGTAACCGTGCCCCAACTCGCTGCCATGGGGGTGAGGCGCATCTCGGTCGGGGCGCAAATCGCTCGGCTCACCCATGCAGCGATACGCGACGCGACGAGGGCCATGCTGAACGAGGGCAGTTTCGCCGCGTTCGTATCGGGCGCCAGCAGCACCGATATCGACGCAATGCTCACCAAAGGGGCGGACGGAAAGCAATAGACGGGGCACACCACCGACGGTGCCACGGACCGGTGCAGGTCATCATCATGGCGGCTCGACAAGAGTGCGGTGCTCGTTTGGCCTGTGCCTTTTCAGCTGCGAGATCTCAGGTAATCGATGACTTCTGATGCGTTCCGGTCGGGTGGGAACACGGGATAGAACACGCGAGATATGCGAGCCTCGTCGGCGATGAGGGTGACCCGCTTGTAGAGGGTCAAACCCTCGACGGTGAAGGTGGGGAGCCGCAACGGCTGCTCGATGAGCCGCAGAGCCGAGTCGTTGAGAAGCGGGAACGGGATATGCATCCTGTCGACGAACTCCCTCTGCTCTTCGATCGGCTGAGCGCTGAGGCCCCACACAGTCGCGTCCAGCGACTGGAGCTCAGCGTGGTGGTCACGAAACGCGCACGACTGTGGGGTGCATCCGCGGGCACCTGGGATCAGATCCCAATCCTCTGGAAGGGTCACTCCTGGTCCACCGGTTCGGGGGTGTACGTACAACACAAGCCAGCGTGAGGACACGTCGTGAAGTGAATGAACGGTGCCCGTGGTTGACAGCAGTTCGATCGGCGGTAACTCCAACCCGCGTAGGTGGTCGCATGCGCCATCGTCGACCGGCTCAGGGAGGTTGGCCGGGAGAAGGGTTGGATTGATCACACCGGCCACACTAGATCGGCCACTATTGATCGAGAACATCCCCTGGTGCTCGGACACGGCCCTCCCCGGTCCTTGCGACCGTAGAGGAGGAGGCCCGCTCCGGGGTCCGTCGTTTCAGTCGGAAACTCGAGCGATGCGTACCAGCGGCAGGTCGCGACCGGCCTTCTCTTGAAACTCGGCGAACACGGGCATTTGAGCGGTGAGCTCCTCCCAGTAAGCCCGCCGCGCTTCCGGCTCCATCGTGGTGGCGGTCGCCTCGTAGAAGTCGCTCATGTGCCGCACCCAAACCTTGGAGTCTGCCTGAAGGTTTCGGTACCACTGCGGGTCGGCGGGTCGGCCGTTGTTGGAGCCGATCACTACGAGAGCGTCGCCATCGGGAAAGGACCCAAGGGGAACCCGTCGGATCTCGCCGCTGTTGCGGCCGGTCGTGTACAGAAGGATGAGCCTGTCCCCAGCCGGGTGGTCCACCTCGCGTCCATCGGAAGCCAGGTACTGCTGGATGTGAGTTTCCGCGTACTCGCTCGGGTTGACACCGGCGGCGGCTTCGATGTCCATTGCTCTTCCCTCTCTGACAGGCTGGCTGCAACCTTAACGGGTACCCCGACGCTCCCGACGCGGGGTCATGCGGTTGCTATCTGATCCTCGAGGTCGCGATATCCCTAACCCTTGCGTCTCGATGGATGAGATCGGTTTTGGGCTGGCGACCCCGAGGGGCGGTTACATGGATCGGCGCCGCTTGGGTGGTCGATCTTGCCGAGCCTCGCCACGGTTCCGCGTCGTATGATCGTTGCTATGTCCCAGACGACGGTTGAGGCTGAGGCCCAGCCGGTCCTGTTGATGCTTGTCGACATCAGCGGCTATACGCGCTTCATGGTGTCGCACGACAAAGAATTGCGGCATAGTTCGATCGCCCGAGCTTACGGAAGAGCCAAAAAGTACCTAGCGCGGTCAGCGACAGATGCAGGAAAAGTAGCAGGGGTAGATAGAAATAAATTGGTAACAGACGGAGCAGTAGTAGCGGTGGATAATAAAATCCGATCTGGGCAGCAGCGATGGTCGGAAAACCCCAGGCTATATCAGGATTCCAAGCGGGTAATCGTCCGGCTAGCTGCTCCTGATGAAAAAATGTTTCGAGTGGAATGTAGACGTCTCGAATATCGCCGATCGCGTAAAAACGACCAAACCAAATCGGTAGCAGGGTGAGCGCGATGGCTAAAACCAGCAGCGCTACGGTTAGTGTGTTGGTGTTGGCGAGTCTAGAAAGCGAATTTTCCACACTAGTAGTATAGCTTCAAATACAATGGCCCGACTCATTTTTGATTGTCCTTCACGACGCTCGGTGAAGATGATCGGAACTTCGATGATCTGCTTAGCCATTTTCCAAGCGCGATAGACGGTGATAATTTGGAATCCGTAGCCATCGGCCTTGATGGTTGGCGTATTGCTAAGCGTCTGGTAGCGCTTGACGTCAATGTGTAGGGCAAACTGGCGGCTGAATTCGTAACGCAGTCGCAGCCCACGCTTGCGCTGGACAATCCCCTTCCAATATCCAGGGACGGATCATCGTTCCCATAGAAGTTCGTCCCCAACCGCGGCGGCGGAATGAGTTGCTGCTATCGCAGCAACTCATTCTCCGTAGACAGTCGCTGAGCGGTGCGATTGCTATTACCGACGTATGCGGTGGTCTGGATGTTGAATCAATACGGCACTAGGGGTTGCACGCCGAAAGCCGCCCAGCTCGGCGCCGGACGCCCTGAGCCGACGTCGTTCCGGATGCGAAGCCGCATGTTCCGGAACGTCGTGATCGAGTGCCCCGAATAGCAACTCAGAATTTGTGCCGCAAGCCGAGTGCCAACGAGCTGGGGCTGGGGCCGTTGATGCCGTTGTCCAAATTGAACGTTGCCCCGTTCTTGTTGTTGACCTTGCCGAACCGGCCGTATAACGTCGTTCGCTTCGACAAGGCATAGTCGGCACCCAATCCGATTCCGGTTGCACCTTTGTCGGCTGGTGTCTTGTCATTGACGCGCGTTGCGGTTGCGGAGAGGGTCCACGCACCTAGCGGCACGCTGACACCCAACCAGTAGCTGCTCTCGTCGAGGCCCACGGCACCTTCCTTGCGGGTGCGATAGGCGGCATACAGCTTCGCCACGCCGAAGTCCAGGATCTTCACCCGCCCTCGGTCCGTCACCATGAGGTTCGGCGGCTTAATGTCCCGATGCACGATCCCGGCTTCGTGCGCCCGCTCCAACCCCTCCGCCACCTGGATAGCTATGTCCACACACTGATCGACCGAAAGCCCGTCGGCCAGGCGATATTTGAGCGTCTGGCCCTCGTAGAAGGCCATCGCGATGAAAAGCTGCCCCTGGTCGTCCTCGTCGATGTCGTAGATGGTGCAGATGTTGGGATGATCCAGTGACGATGCTGCTCTGGCTTCTCTCTGGAACCGCTCCAGTGCCTGTTTGTTCTCGGCGTATTTCTCAGGCAGGAACTTCAGGGCCACATTGCGGCCCAGGCGGGTGTCCTCCGCCTTGTAGACCACACCCATCCCACCGCCACCCAGCTTCTCTGTGATTTTGTAGTGGGAGATGGTTTGGCCGATCATGGCTAGTTCACAGATTGATTT
>JACZST010000084.1 GCA_022574065.1 Acidobacteriota bacterium | reverse complement strand
GCCATCGCCGGCGTCGCCGGCCAGATGCCAACCGTCGAGTCGGCCATAACCCGGACCTCGGCCGACGTTCCATTTCGCGTCGACGGGGCCAAGCTGCTGGGGAGAGCGGTCGGTGTCCCGGCCGCCGCTCAGCCGGAGGTGAACCAGCTCGACGTTCTCTCCGGCACGTACCTGGACCCGGCCCACCCGGATGGGGTCCTCGTTGAAAAGCACATGGCCGATCATTTCGACCTCATCCCGGGAGACAGCTTCGACATCCTGTCCGGTGCGACCTGGCATGAAGTAACGGTTGAGGGGGTCGTTGCTTCGCCGGAGTACATCTGGCCGTCGCGCGATCGGCAGGAGATGATCACGACGCCGGACAACTTCGGCGTCGTCTTCAGCTCGGAGGAGTTGGCCCGAGAACTTGCCGGCGGCGGTCCGAATGAGGCCATCATCTACTACGCCGATGGCGAGGAAGACGCCGACACCACGGTGGCCCTCACCGAAGACGCCCGGTCGCATGGCGCCGCCAGCGTCTACCCGAGAGAACAGCAGCCGTCCAACGCCGCCCTGTCCGAGGATCTGAAGGCTTTCGAGGAGATGGCGGTTTTCTTCCCGATCATGTTCCTCACCGCGGCAGCAATGGCGGCCTACATGATGATCAACCAACTCGTCCACTCCCAGCGACCACACATCGGGGTCTTCCTGGCCAACGGTTTCACCCGGGGGCAAGTGCTGCGGCACTACGTGGGCTACGGCCTACTTCCCGGCCTGATCGGATCGGTCCCCGGTGCGGTGGTCGGTGTGTTACTTGCCCGATCCATCACCCGCCTGTACACGAGCATGCTGTCTATTCCGGTGACCCTGATCCAGTTCTACCCGGCAACCCTCCTGGGCGCAGTCGCCTTCGGTATGGTTGCCAGCTTGCTGGCTGCGTTGGCGCCGGCACTGGTTGCCTCCCGGGTCCTTCCGGCCGAAGCAATGCGGGGCGAGACGCCGGCGGGTGGAGGAAGGCAGAGCATCTTCGAGCGCGTCATTCCCGCGCTGCGTCGGATTCCGGTCTCGTGGAGGATGGCGTTACGCGGCGTGGGCCGTAACCCGCGCCGGACTACCTACACGATCATCGGGGTCGTCCTGTCGTTGATGTTGGTGCTGGTGTCATGGGGCATGTTCGACACGACCCGATATTTGATGGAGCGCCAGTTCGTCGAGATCCAGCAGGAAGACGCCACCGTGTATTTCAGCGGGCCGGCAACGACTGAGGATGTCGTCGCGCTGCTGGCGATCGACGGCGTCGCCGCGGCCGAGCCGGCGCTGACTGTGCCGGTGTCGCTCGAGGCCGGTGGCCACCATTACGAGACTGCACTGATGGTGCTCGAGGATGACACCGACATGCACCAGCTGATGTCGACAACCGACGGCTGGATCGATCTCCCCGACCAGGGCCTCGTCCTCGGCAAGGCGACCCGGGGACTCCTCGACATCGAGATCGGCGACCCCGTCAATATCGCTTTTGCCAGCGGCATCTCCGTGGCCGAGCGCGTTGCCGCCTTCGTCGATGAGCCGCTCGGCACAATGGCGTACATATCGCGCAGCAGAGCGGAAATTCTGACTGGTACCGAATTGCCGGCCACGTCTGCGTTGATCGCGTATGTCGACGGTGTCGACGCCAAGGCGCTTCGCAACGCCGTTACCGAGCTCCCCCGGGTTGCGGCCTTCGAAGACGCCAAGGTGCTCTACGACATGATGCAGCGCTTCATGATCCTGTTCTACGCCTTCGTCGGTGTGATGCTGCTGTTCGGGGGCGTGATGGCGTTTGCTCTGATCTTCAATGCGATGAGCGTGAACATCGCGGAGCGGACCCGGGAGGTCGCGACATTGCTCGCGGTGGGGATCGACCGGCGCAGTATTTCCCGGTGCATAACGACCGAGAACCTCCTGGTGGCTGCTATGGGCATCCCCATCGGGCTGGTAGTCGGCTACTACGCGGCCAAGGCCGCCATGGCCAGTTTCGGAAGCGATCTCTTTTCCTTCGACCTACATATACAGCCGATGACCTACGCCTGGGCCTCATTCGCCATCGTGGTCGTCGCCCTGATCTCGCAATGGCCCGGCCTGCGAGCAATCAGGAGGCTGAGCATCCCGAAGATCATCAAAGAGCGATCGGCCTAGCAGCACTTGTTTCATCGACCCTCTGCTGCCCGATCCTGGTCGGTCGGCCCTGAGGGCCGTCCTCAGTCCGAGCTAGCAACTCGGCTCTTCCCAGGTGTCCCATCGCATCTCGGGACTCTCGTCGTGGCGCGAGTAGGCGCCACCGGCTGTCCGCACCGTTCGCAGGTGTGGGTCGCTGAGCGGTTCAGCTCCACTCGGCCCGGGGCCAGCGCCGCGAAGTCGAAGCGATGGTCTACTGCGATCGCCCCGCGTGCCACCTCGGGGCACACCCTGACGCATTGATCGCAAGCGGTCCATCCACGGGGTCGAAGGAGTTCATCAGCTCTCCATTGTCGGCGTGGCCGCCGGCCAGCCCCGGTTGGGCACGTCTGGGTGCACATCATGCACATCGTGCAGGTGTTTGGGTCGATGGTGACGATCCCGAGCATGGCGGCAGGGCCGGCGACTCTGGCTACGTCGGTCGTCGTGAGGTTCGCAGGATCGTCGCGAGACCGGGATTGCGAGATGGGGCAGCCGTCTCGATCAGCGCTCATCACCTAGGCCACCAAGATCGCAACTGGTTCGGCGTGTTGCGTCCATCATTGGCGAACCGGGATGTTGAATCCGTCGCGATCCTGAGCCCGGTTCGGGCTCATCCGGTCATCGTCAGCAGCACGAGTAGTCAGGGTCCGAAGGCCCTGTTGTCCTGTTTCAGTGACGTGTACCGTGCTTCTGTGGAGCCGCTGCCAGATGCTCGGATCAACCGGCTTCTCGACCAAGCGAGGTTCGCCCACGTCGCGGTGATCTCGGATGGAGATCCCTACGTTGGTACCCTCTCTTTCGTCCGCCACGGAGACGCGCTCTACTTTCGTACCGCGGCTGGGGAGCGAGTCGACGCCCTCCAGTTTCACCCACGCGCTGCCGTCTCCATTGTCGAGTTCAACGTTGAGACGGGATCGTGGGAGTCGGTGCTGGTCCGCGGCGACGTCAGCTTCCTCGGGAGCGAATAACGACGCCGTCGTCGTGCTCTTCCTCGAGAAGTACCGCGAGTACGGCTCGCACTTGGGATCCGGGCTCCGACTCGATACCGAAGACGCCGCCGTGGGCTGGGTCGGTAACCCCCGAGGTTGCAAGCGATGAGGCAATCGTATTCAGCCTGGTGATACGGGAGGTAGCCGGGCGCACTTCGGGGCGGTGGATGACGCCGGGCACCCGGCCGGGTCGACTCTGATTAAAGTGGCACCGTCATTGTGACGACGGTGCCTTCGCCGGGTGCCGTGGCGATGCGTAGGGTGCCGCCGGCACGGTCGGTACGCGAACCCATACTCGACAGGCCAAGGCCCGGTTCCTCGACGGCGAGATCGAAGCCACGGCCGTCATCCCGGACCTCGATGCCGACTGTATCATCGCCCGCGCTGATGGCGACGCTGATGGTTTCGGCTCCCGAGTGACGCAGCGCGTTGCTCAGCGCTTCGCGCACCAGCTGTAGCACGTCGTCGATGGTCGACTCGGTGATGCCGGCAAAGATGCCGTTGTAGGTGACCTGGACCTTCGTCCGGCGAGCGGACCCGAGCCGGGTGACCAGATCGTCGATCTCAGCCCGCAGGTCCCGCTGCTCGGTGGGAGGGCGACGCAGGTCGAAGATCAGCTGGCGCAGGCTTTGGATGGTGCGATCGAGGCGTTCCGCATGATCGCGCAACGTGGCCTGAATCTCGGCGTCGTCGCTGCGTTGTGCTGTTGCTTGCAGTTCCAGGCCCATGGCGAATAGCTCTTGGATGATGGCGTCGTGGATGTCTCTGGCGATCCGCTCCCTGTCTTCCACTACGGCCAGGCGCCGGAGCCGGGATTGGAGGCGGATGCTGAGCACCGCCGACCCTGCGATCTCGGCCAGTGCCTCGACCAGCGACTGGTCCAGCTCGGTGAAACCCTCGGGTTTGTTGGTCAGATACAAGTTGCCGAACAGGCGATCACCGGCACGCACCGGGACACCGAGGAAGGTGTCCATGTGGGGGTGGTGGTCGGGAAACCCGACGGCGTCGGGATGCGCAGCGATGTTGTCGAGGAGGTAAGACTTGCCTTCTCGACTGATCAGACCAAGGACGCCGTGCCCCTGGGGTAGTGCGCCTATCTTGTTGGCCGTTTCGTCATCGATGCCGCGGTAAGAGAACTGGATCAGGTTCCCGTGTTCGCCGAGCACCCCGAGTGCCCCGTAGCTGGCTCCGGTCACCTCCATGCCGGCGACCACCGTCGCCTCGAGCAGATCCTCCAGGTCGGTCTGACTGGCAACCGTCGCCGCTCCGCGCACCAGGTCGCCAAGCCGCTCGCCGCGCGGTGCACCGTCGTTCATTCGTTTCAGCCTAGGGGCTGGCGGAAGGGTCGTTTGGCCCTGCCGCCACTGCGCTGTCGCGGGTTACGTTGCGAGGATGCACGTGGATGCAGAGCGTCCGTTGCGGGTCCTCCTCGTCGACGACCATGAAGTCGTGAGACGGGGTCTGCGCGCCCTTCTCGAAGCCCAGGACGGGATCGAGGTGGTTGGGGAGGTGGATAAGGCGGCGGATGTGGTGCGCCAGGTCGGATTCAACGCTCCCGATGTCGTTGTCATGGATGTTCGGCTGCCCGACGGTTCGGGGGTCGAGGCCACCCGCAGGGTTCGGCAACGTTTCCCCGATGTTGCGGTGTTGATCCTCAGCTCGTTCGCCGACGAAGAGGCTCTCATGTCATCGATTGAGGCAGGTGCCTCCGGATACCTGTTGAAGCGCATCGATACCGAGGCCATTGTCGACGCGGTGCGTGCGGTCGGTGCCGGCGAGTCGTTGCTCGATCCGGCGCTAACCGAAAAGCTGTTCACCAAGCTTCGCGACGCCGATCAGGCTGACGATCTGATCTCCAGGCTCTCCGGCCAGGAGCGCCGCATCCTCACCCGTCTCGCCGAAGGGAAGACCAACCGCGAGATCGCCGATGAGATGTATCTCGCCGAGAAGACAGTCAAGAACTACGTCTCCAATCTCCTAGCCAAGATGGGCGACCGGCGTCGGTACGGGTTCATCTGGGCGAGGACTGGCCTGGCCGTCGGTGGTGAATCCGATCCTCGGCGCCAAATCCGACCGCGACCCGGCCCGGCGCACCCGCGGCAACCGAAAGCATCAGGGGACCAGTGAGCTTATGGGCCCAGGGCCGGCGCACCGCATAGGCGGCGAGGACGCAGCTCGAGGAGAGATCGGCGGCGGGTGTTGGGCGGGGCTTTCGAGGGATCCGGCGCGCGTATGTACGCCATCTGGGCAGCCCTGGTTTGAGCGATCGTAGGGTCGTTTGGCCCTACTGGGTGAGAGATCGGCCATATACCGTCGAATTAGAACCTGTGTCGCATTCCATGCGGAGCCGTCGTTGCTGTGGCCGGCCGCCGGTCGGTGCCGGAGAGGAGGCAGCTGGGCGTCGCTTAAGGCTAAGGAGAAGAGGCCGTGTTCTATTTGTTTGATGGCTATGGATGGTGGGTGATCTTTCCGATTATCGGCATGGTCCTCATGTTGCTGATGATGTCAAGGATGTTTGGCTTCTGGGGTCGCGGCCCGAGGCGTGGCACCGGGATGGGTCCGGTGCGCATGATGGGCGACAACCACGAGCAGCACGGCGAGCGGGATGAAAGCGTCCTGGGGGTGCTGCATAGGCGCTACGCGGCGGGCGACCTCACCGACGAGGAGTTCGATGGTGGTTGGAGTAGCAGCCGTAGCATTTGGATTCGGCTGATGGGCCGCTTTGTACTCGGCTTGGGCGCGGCACCTTGGGGCAGCAGTCGCTGATGGGGCGACCGGCTGCCTTGGCAGAACCGGTGCGGTCGTGATCGAGGTCACCGCCGAGTTTCTCGCCAGGCACGACAGGCCGGGGCCCCGCTACACGTCCTATCCGACCGCCGTCGAGTTCACAGACGACTTCGGGCCCGACGACTACGAGGAGCGGCTGGCAGCAGCGGCCGAACGGTCGGCCGAGCCATTGTCACTCTATGTGCACCTCCCGTTCTGTCAGGCCCGCTGCTCGTTCTGTGCCTGTCACGTTGTCGTCGCCAAGCGCCCCGAGGTCGCCGAGGCCTACCTGACCCGGCTAGTGGCCGAAGCTGCGCTCATCGCCGATCGCCTCGGGGAGCGTCGCAGACTCGTCCAGTACCACTGGGGCGGCGGGACCCCGACCCACTACCCGCCCGACGTCCTCGTCGACCTCCACGACAGCCTGCTCACCTACTTCGATCTGGACAGCGATGCCGAGGTCGCGGTCGAGGTCGATCCCAGAGTGACGACCTTCGAGCATCTGGCAGCGTTGGCGCAAGGCGGTTTCAACCGCCTCTCGCTGGGAGTCCAGGACCTCGATTCGGAGGTGCAGCGGCTCATCGGCCGGAACCAAACCCGCGAGCAGACAGAGGTGCTCTACCACGAAGCGCGCCGTCTCGGATTCGAGTCGATCAACCTCGATCTCATCTACGGGCTCCCAGGCCAGGACGAGGGCACGCTCCGCCGAACACTCGACGCCGTTATCGCATTGCAGCCCGATCGACTGGCCGTCTACTCCTTTGCGTTTGTGCCCTGGATGCGCCCCCACCAACGCCGCATCGACGAGTCCTTGCTGCCCGGTGCGGAGGCCAAGTTCCGAATGCTGGCGACAGTGGTGTCCACCCTCACCGACGCCGGCTACCGGTACATCGGTATGGACCACTTCGCCCTTCCGGACGATGAGCTCGCCAGGGGCGCCGCAGCCGGAACGCTCACCCGCAACTTTATGGGCTACACCACGAGGCGCGGTACCGACGTTGTTGCACTGGGAACGTCTGGCATCTCCGACCTCGGTGGCGCCTACGCCCAGAATCATCGCCGTCTTGCGTCCTACTACCAGGCGGTCGAGGCAGGGAGATTCCCCATCGAGCGCGGCTATCGCCTTGACGACGACGACCGCATCCGACGGTTCGTCATCACAGAACTCATGTGCAACGGCACCGTCGATCTTGTCGCCACCGGGTCTCGATACGGTGTCGACGGCCCCTCCTACTTCGCAGACGAGCTGGCCGAGCTGTCCTCGCCCGGTGGGCTGGTCGACGAGGGGATCGCGACAGCCACAGGACCCGGTGTCGGCGTCACCGAGCTGGGAATGCTGTTCGTGCGGCGGCTGGCGGCGGTGTTCGACGCTCATACCGCCCATCGCACGGGTGACCGGCCGGTGTTCTCGAAGACCGTATAAGCAGAGCCACCGGCACCTGGCACCCCAGCGCCGGAGACCACCCCAGTCAGCACCCACGCCGACGAGAGGTGATGAAGTTCGAGTCTGGGGGGGACGATTGGTCCTCGCCTTTAGGGACCAACGGCCCTAACCAATGATGCATGGGAGTTCGGGTGATCGTCCGGCCGATGGGGACCAAAAGGGAGAAACCCAGGTACCGAGACTGATCACATCCTGATCACGGATGTCTGAGAACGGGCCGGGCCCAGGTGGGACTGACCGGACAGCGGAATCCGCAAAACCCAATGTGACGCTACAAATCGGGACGAGCCGGGACCAGGCGAAACCCCCTGCACTTGACTGGCAGTCAAGGGGTCAGGGGTTCGAATACCCT
>JACZST010000083.1 GCA_022574065.1 Acidobacteriota bacterium | reverse complement strand
CGTGATACGGCAACCCAGAGGCCTACCCCAAGCGCAAGGGTCGGAACCCGGTGTGGGTTCCGACCCCGCTCCACCACTCCCCCTGCTGGCGTTGGTCTCCCATCGCGCCGACCTTCCCGATTACCCGAGCCGGAGCGATTCCCCCATTCGACCATCAGCCTCACCTAAACCATATGGCCACACCAGGTGGCCGTCGAGATACAATCCGTGGTAACACAAACGCACTAGCTACTTTCACGAAGTAACACCAGTTACGTAAACACAAGACACAAGTCGCTGTGTTGCTTGCGACTTGCGACTTGCGACTCAACTAGCGTTGCGACCCCAGATACCGCGCCGGAGGTGCCACTCGTGTCGGTCCGAGTCAATGCCGACCTGCTCATCCCTGGACGCGGTGACCCGATCACCGATGGAACGGTGGTCATCGACGGCTCGACGATCACTTACGCCGGGCCTGCCTCCAATGCGCCGGTCACCCCCGACGCAGCAGTCAGCAACGTGCCAACCGTGCTCCCTGGGTTGTGGGAGTGCCACGGACATTTCATCGGTGAACATACGCCGGACCCCGAGACGTGGGCAAAAGGGTCCCCGATAACGCAGACAGCACGCGCCGTGGCCGACGTGCGTCGCACTCTCGACGGCGGCATTACCTCGGTGCGCGAGACAGGGGGCCTCGGGCTGATGATGCAGCCTGCGATCAAAGACGGATCGATGACCGGGCCCACCATCTACGGCGCGGGGGACGTGCTTTCGACCACGGGCGGCCACGGAGACACCCACTCTTTCCCCCTCGATTGGGTTCAGTCGGGCTCGGGTTTTGGCGTGATGTGTGACGGCGTCCCGGAGTGTCTCAAGGCGGTGCGTCTGCAACTGCGACGCGGCGCCAGCGTCATCAAGATCTGTGCCTCCGGAGGCGTCCTCTCGGAAGTCGACAATCCGATCCATCAACAATTCTCGGGCGAGGAGTTGCGCGCCATGGTCGAGGAGGCCGGTCGCGCCGAGCGGGTCGTGGCCGCGCACTGCCACGGCAAGGCAGGGATCATGGCCGCTCTCGACGCAGGGGTGAAGACCATCGAGCACGGGTCGTATCTGGACGAGGAAGCCGCCCAGCTGATGATCGAGCGTGATGCCATCCTGGTCCCAACCCGGTACATCGTTGCCCAGTTGGTGGAGATGGAGGACATCCTCACCCGCTACGCCTACGAGAAGGGGGTGGCCATCGCCGACCGTCACGCCGAGGGGCTCAAGATCGCCATCGCAGCCGGGGTCACCATCGCCATGGGCACTGATATCTTCATCTCCGGCGATGGCTACGGCCGCAACAGCCTGGAGATCCGGCATCTCCAGGACGCCGGGATGAGCGCGCTGGAGGCGATTGAGGCCGCTACGGCCACCGGGCCGCTCACTCTCGGGCCCCAGGCACCGGCGTCGGGGCAGCTGGTGGCCGGGTACGACGCCGACGTCATCGCCATCGACTTCGATCCGCTGGACGACAACACCGGTTGGGGTGATCGCGAACGGGTCACCCACGTGTGGAAGCAAGGCCAGGCCGTCAAACGGCCAGCCCTTTCATAGTCCTCTACGTAATACGGGAGCGAGGCGAAGCCGAGCGACTCTTAGCGGCTAAGCAGATCGCTCTTCTGGCAAATCCGCAGAGGCGAGATCCGAGATCGGGACCAGCGTCGGGTTCACCCGGTCGCGCACGACCTGCTCATCGATGACGACTCTGGCCACGTCGGAACGCGACGGCAGCTCGTACATGGTGTCGAGGAGGACTTCCTCCATGATCGCCCGCAACCCGCGGGCGCCGGTACCCCGCTTCATCGCCTGCTGGGCGATGGCTACAAGCGCCTCGTCGGTGACGATCAGCTCAACCCCGTCCATCTCGAAGAACTTGGCGTACTGCTTGACGAGGGAGTTCTTCGGCTCGGTGAGCACCAGGACCAGGTCTTCCACGTCGAGATCATCGACAGTGGCCACCACAGGAAGCCGCCCGATAAACTCTGGGATGAGGCCGTAGGCGAGCAGGTCCTCGGGGAGCACCTCGGACAGCACCTCGGACGGGCGCACCTCGTCCGCGGAGCGCACATCGGCGCCGAAGCCGACCGTGTTCTTCCCGATTCTGGACACGATGATGTCTTCGAGGCCGGCGAAGGCCCCGCCGCAAAGGAACAACATGTTGGTGGTGTCGAGTTGGAGGAATTCCTGGTGGGGATGCTTGCGCCCGCCTTGGGGTGGCACAGATGCAATCGTCCCTTCGAGGATCTTCAGCAAGGCTTGCTGCACCCCTTCACCGGAGACATCGCGAGTAATGGACGGGTTCTCCGACTTGCGGGCGATCTTGTCGATTTCGTCGATGTAGATGATCCCCTGTTCCGCGCGCTTGATGTCGAAGTCGGCGGCCTGGATCAGTTTGAGCAATATGTTCTCCACGTCTTCACCGACATAGCCGGCTTCGGTGAGGGCAGTAGCGTCGGCGATGGCGAACGGGACGTTGAGCATCCTGGCCAGCGTCTGTGCCAGGAGGGTCTTGCCGGAACCGGTGGGGCCGACGAGCAGGATATTGGACTTCTGCAGCTCGACCTCTTCCTCGGTCGCCCGCTGTCCTGCGCGTACTCGTTTGTAGTGGTTATAAACCGCAACCGCGAGGATCTTCTTGGCCATGTCCTGGCCGACGACGTACTGACTGAGGAAGTCGAAGATCTCGTAGGGCTTGGGGAGCTCGGTAAATGAGATCTCCTCGGTAGCGGAGAGCTCCTCATCGATGATCTCGTTGCACAGATCGACGCATTCATCGCAGATGTAGACCCCGGGTCCCGCAATGAGCTTCTTCACCTGCTTCTGGGACTTGCCACAGAAACTGCATTTCAGCAGCTCGGTTCCCTCATATTTGGCCACTGAGACTCTCCCTACCCGGCGACCGCTTCCAGTTGTCTCCCTTGCAGGATGGTGTCGATAACACCGTACTCGACCGCTTCCGCGGCGCTCAGCCAAAAGTCACGATCGGTGTCTTCCGCGATCAATTCAAGCGTCTTGCCCGTGTGGAATGCAAGGATCTCGTTGATCTCCTCGCGCGTTTTGAGGATCTCCTTGGCGTGGATCTCTATGTCGGTTGCCTGGCCGCCGACACCCGAGACGTGCGGCTGGTGGACCATGATCCGTGCGTGGGGAAGCGAGAATCGTTTGCCCTTTGCGCCGCCGGCCAGCAGCACCGCGGCCGCAGAGGCGGCGAGGCCCATGCAGTACGTGGCGACGTCGGGCTTGATGAATTGCATCGTGTCGTACACCGCCATGAGGGCGTAGGTGGATCCCCCAGACGAGTTGATGTACAGCGCGATGTCCTTGTCGGGGTCCTCGCCCTCCAGGTGGAGAAGCTGGGCCATGATGATGTTGGCTACTCCGTCATCGATCGGGTTGCCGAGGAACACGATCCGGTCTTTCAACAGCCGGCTGTAGATGTCGAATACTCTTTCGCCCCGCGGGGTCTGTTCGACAACGGTGGGGATTAGATAACTCATCTCACTCCTCGACATCCTGGGACGCCCCTGCGGGAGTCTCATCCGTATGATCGGAAGACGCAGCAGTCAACGTTAGGTCTACCGCATTGCCTTCCGAATCGACCGGCTCGGCCGCTGCAGCGATTCGCTCCAGCGCTTTCCTCTGGAGGATATCACTGGTCAGTGTTTCTTTTTTACCACCCGAGGCAAGTATCTCCTCGATCTCATCGACGCTGTTATCGGCCGAACGGGCCAGGGCCTCGACGGCCTCTCGATATTCATCGTCTTCGACCTCGAGCCCGTCGATGGCGATGATGCTTTCGAGCAGGATCCGCGTTGACAACGCCGAGACTGCCTGGGCCTGCATGCCCTCGGTGAACGACGCCTGATCCTGACCGATGATCCGCAGATAGTCCTCGAACCCAACACCGTCGTTTTGCAGGCTCTCGAATACCCTGCGGATGCGCGATTCGGTCTCCGCCTCGATGAGGCCCTGGGGCAGCTCGAGGTCGAGGTCGGCAACGAACTCCTCGATGGCCCGGCTTTCGAACTCGGCGCGGGCTGTTTGCACCTTCAGATCGTGGATGCTCTCCTCGAGCTGGGTGCGCAGCTCTGCCTCAGAATCGAAGTCGGTGACCTCGGCGATGAATTCATCCGAGAGCTCGGGAAGCCGCTTGAGCTTGACTGCCTTCACCAACGCTCTGAGGGTGACGGTGTCGCCGCCCCGGTCGGTGAAGCCCTCAGGGAGGGTCCCCTCTCCTTCGGCGATGGACCCGACCGCCGCACCGATGAGCACCTCGTCGAGGCCGAGGATGAAGCTGCGCGAGCCGACCTCGTACAGCAGGTCGTTGGCTGCAGCTTCTTCGATCTCCTCATCGCCATCGTGGACGCTCACGTTGACCAGCACGAAATCGCCGGCGATGGCAGGACGGTCAACGTCCTCGAGGTCGGCGAACTGATTGCGCAGCGCATCGATCTGTCGATCGATCTCCTCCGGCTCGACTATCGGAGGCTCCACTTCGACTTTGCGGCCGGAGAAGTCCGGTATGGCATCGAGCGTCGGCCACAACGTGATGATGACATCGATCTCCATGCTCCCGTCGTCGGTGTTCCGAGAGGCGATGATGGTCGGCGCCGTGGCCGGATCGAGCTCCTCCTCTTTGATGGCAGCGGCAACGACTTCGGGGAGCATGAGGTCGATGGCTTCGGACTTGACGCGGTCGGCACCGACGATCCGCTCCACCATCTCCAGCGGCGCCTTACCGGGGCGGAACCCCTTGATCTTCATCTGTTTCGATAGGGTCCTGGCGGCCCGTGCCTTGGCGCCTTCGAACTCGGACGCTTCGAGCCGGACGGTCAGGGTGCGCTCGAATCGACCCGTTTCCTTGACCTCGGTGTGCAAGAACTGCTCCAGTGATAGAGGTTTGGGGTGACCGACGGGATTCGAACCCGCGACTTCCTGGACCACAACCAGGCGCTCTAACCAGGCTGAGCTACGGCCACCATGTGAACGGAGAACCGTCCCCGTCAGCATCGAGGGTAGCGAGGTCGAAACCGCACTTGACTCGTGGTCTTCGGTCTCCGGTCTCCGGTCCCCGATCAGAGATCCAACCCCGCGTGCCCGGGGGCAGGTGGCAGGAAAGGACTCGACCGAAGCGGGACTACGAGACCCTGGTACCCCCGGCAGGACTCGAACCTGCAACCTGCGGATTAGAAGTCCGCTGCTCTATCCAGTTGAGCTACGGGGGCGCACACGCTGATTTCTTTGCTCTGTCTACGTTTCTACGGTCTTCGGTATGAGCTCGACCACCGGGGCGATCGGTTTGGTCCTCACCTGGTCCACGTCAGCTTCACCGTAACGCTCGGTCATGGCATCGGCGAGCGCCTCGAGATCATCATCGAACAACCCGGCGTACACGTCCAGGGTGATCGCCGCCGAGGCATGCCCCAACGCTCGCTGCACTGCTTTGACCTGGGCGCCGGACGAGATCATAAGGCTCGCCGCGGTGTGGCGTAAGTCGTGGACGCGGAGCCCGTCGAGCTCGCAAGCTGCCACCGCCGGTCGCCATACCGCTCTGGCGAAGTTCCCGGTCCGTAACGGGTGTCCCCGCGGTGACTGGAACATGAGGTCCTCGCCTTTGAGGCCGTCCATGTGCGCGCCGAGCCGGGTAGCGATGAACGTGGGGATGATGACGACTCGGCTCTTGTGGTTCTTCGGTGTTCCCCACACCAGCGTCCCCGCCACCTCGGTTGCTGACTCTCGCACCTCGATCCGACGCCGCAACACATCGACCGCAGAGGCCCGTAGAGCCACCGCTTCGCCCCACCTGATCCCGGCGTAGCTCAGGGTGCGGACCAGCATCCCGGCGCCGTCCTGGCGGTCCTCACACGCCGCGGCGAGCACGGCCACTTGCTCCGCGGTGAGATAACGGTGCTCACGGGACCGGGTCGCCGCAACCTTCACCTTGTCAGTCACGTTGCGGCCGATCAAGCCATCGGTAACCGCCTGGTCGAGGGCGGCGTGCAGCACCTGGCGCGCTTGACGCTGCCGTGACGCCGACAGGCCCTCGTCGGCCATCTCAGCCACCCAGGCGCGCACCATTGCTGGGGTGATCCGACGCAGCGGCACCGCACCGAAGGTCGGTAGCACTCTCGACTTGAGCAGCGATCGGTATCCCGCCGCCGTCTTTGGCTTCACCGTCAAGCCCTTGGACCAGTCGACTACCCACTCTCCGAAGGCGACGTTGCCGGCGGTCGGATCGACCCAGAGGCCCCGATCGACTTTGGCGAGCTCGGACCGGAGCCAAGTGTCAGCGTCCACTCTGCGGGCGAAGCTCTTTGAATGCTGCTGACCGTCAGGGCTGTAGTAGCGAGCCTGCCACTGCTTCGGGCGGTCCTGGCGGTGACGAACAGACCCGGCCATCAGGCCGGCTCGTCTATGGTCACCCAGCCGGTTACCGGGCCCTTTGTGGAGCCGTTGTGCTCCATCGGCAACGGCAACGGCCCACCTGCCTCCCACTTCACTGCCAGCAAAGGCAGGCTGCGTAGCCCAAGCCTGACCGCTTTGTCGATCCACCCGATCAGCTCATCAATATCGTCCGTGCCGACCCAGTGACCGTCTGGGCATTTGTAAACGCCAATCAGCCAGCTATCCGGCAGCGACCCACCGATGAGAGCTCGGTGGACTTCCAAGTCGCGTCGTACTCGCTGCGGATCACTAGCCAAGTCTGCTTCGGCGGACCATCGGACTTGGATCTTTGCCCCTTGATTGACAAGCCTGCTGCCAGACCCCTTCGCCCGGCTGCTGCCTTTCCCGGCTCTCCATTTGCCTTGGAGGAACATGTTGCCCGCGGTGTCTGTTTCCGCCACCGCGACCGTTTTGGAGTGGATGGGATGGTCACCGCCACACAGAAGATCGAGCGTTGGCATGCCCTCATTCTACCGCCATGCACTGCCGATCCTGGGAATTCGGAGCCAAATACACGGCGCTGAGGGCGGGCCGTGTATCGTATGTGCACGGCGAAGATTTCGCCGACGGGTTTTCGAGACCCCTTTCGACAGAGCATCGCGCTCAGAAAGGGGTCTTTCTCAATGGAGGATCTTCTCACCGTCGAACAGCTCGCCGAGCTGCTATCGACTACGCCTTCTGCGATCCATTCCCAGCGGCACCGCGGCCAGGCGCCTGGCCGGCTCGGAGTCAAGTTAGGAAAAAGGTATTTCTACCGGCGCCAGGATCTCGACGCGTTTTTCGCCTCGGAGCTGGCGAAGCAACCTGCCGGCGCGGCGTGAGCCCCGCATGCGAAGACGCCCCCGAACACGGGGGCGCCACCGCCATCTACGACACCGACTGTAGCAGTGGACGCCGGTTCCGGCCGCTGTTCGGACGACCGCGGATGGCAGCCGCTCCATCAGCGACCGAGCACGACCTCGAGTCGCGCGACAGGATCGTCGCCGTCCGCGACTTCCTCGACGCCTTCGCCACCGGCTCGCTGATGCCGACAACAGGGTCGCTCGCCAACCTGGCCGGCGTGCTCGTCTCGGCCGCGCAGCATCAGCGGACCGCCGATGTCGAGAGGCGAACGCCATGACTGACGAAGCACGCACCCTGGCCGATTGGATAAATGACCCTCAGCTGACGCAGAGGAGCGACAGTCCCGATTCGCCGATCCTCGACGACGCCCCGCCGTTCGACCCGTTGACCGTTTACGTCGAGGGTGCCGAGCCGGGCGACGTATTG
>JACZST010000082.1 GCA_022574065.1 Acidobacteriota bacterium | reverse complement strand
GACGACGGTTGAGACTGAGGCCCAGCCGGTCCTGTTGATGCTTGTCGACATCAGCGGCTATACGCACTTCATGGTGTCGCATGACAAGGAGTTGCGGCATAGTTCGATGATCATCGGGGCGTTGTTGGAGAGTCTCTTGGACCAGGTGGACGTGCCGTTGCGGGTATCTCGTATCGAGGGCGACGCCCTGTTCCTGTACACCGTCAAGAGCAGTGACGAGGAGGTGTGGCGGCGGCAAAGCGCCGACCTCGTCGAGCGCCTGTTGGCCCTGTTTGACGTGTTTGCCGAGCGGCTGGTTGAGGTCGGGGCCTACAGCGTATGCAAGTGCGATGCCTGCGCTGAGGTCGGTGACCTCAAGCTCAAGATCATCGCCCATTCGGGAGAGGCATTGCTTACCAGTGTGGGGGAGTACCCGACCTTGTCTGGAGTCGATGTCATCACCGTGCACCGTCTTGCCAAAAACTCGGTGCCAGAAGACGAATATGTGCTGATGACCGAAGCGGCCTATCGCGATCTTCCGCTCCCCGAGGGCGCCATGGTGCGGGAGGGCTCAGAGGAGTACGACACCGGCACCTTCAAGACATACACGTATTTGCCACAAGTCCAAGTGGACCTGGACGAGGAGACGATCCGGGAGCGGTTCTCCAACGACAACGCCGCGGTGCAGATCCTGCGCAACGAGATATCCCGAGAGTACACGGATGTGGCCGCCGAGCCAGACCGCGGCTACCACTTCAACACAGGCCGGGCGGCGCTAGCGATGAACGGCTACGAGAAGGAGTGGATCGAGGGGATCCCCGATACGGTGATCGCCTCGTTCTCCGGTATGGGGAACCCGCTGGCGATGGAAATGCCTGCCGACGGCGAGCACGTCGTGGACATCGGCTCGGGTGCCGGAGTGGATTCCATCATCGCCGCCCGCGCCGTTGGCTCGGCCGGCCGTGTGATCGGCGTTGATATGACCGAGCCCATGCTGGAGAAAGCCAATGCGGCAATGACCGAGCTCGGCTTGGAGCAGCTCGAGTACCGGCATGGCTACATGGAATCGCTCCCGATTCCCGATGGCTGGGCCGACCTCGTGATCTCCAACGGAGTGGTCAACTTGTCGCCCACCAAGGATCGGGTATTCGACGAGATCTTCAGGGTGCTCCGGCCCGGGGGACGGCTCCAGATCGCCGATATCACCGTGGAAAAAGAGATCCCGGAGGGCGCCAAGCACGACATCGACCTGTGGACCAACTGAATAGCTGGGGCGCTGCTGGAAGCAGCGCTCGAGGCCACGGTCGTGGCCGCCGGATTCGAGGGATTCGAAGTCACCTGGCGCAAGAACGTTTTCGAAGGAGCGGTTCGCCCCAGCAAGGAAGTCGCCTACTTCGGTACCCGGGGGGTCAACTTTCGGGCCGATAAGCCGGAGGCCTAGACCCCTGGCGTCAAGGCGAGTCATTCGCGTGGGACTCAACAGGCTGAGTGCGATCGCGTTGAACACACGGACGCTGCTGAACTCAGGAACAGCAGCGGGAAGGTGAGGCCGGGGCGCCGTGGCTCGGAGGCTACGGTTGGGGCCGACCGGTCTGGCGGGCTCGGAGCGACGTGGCGCGACAACGGAGGGTGTTATGCCTGAGCAGGTTGATGTCGTTGTGTTGGGGGTTGGAACGGGCGGCGAGGATCTGGCGTTGTTCCTGGCCGAGGCAGGACTGGATGTCGTCGGCATCGAAGGCTCCCTCCTCGGGGGTGAGTGTCCGTACTGGGCGTGCATCCCGTCGAAGATGATGATCCGGGCCGCAAATCTGCTTCAGGAGGCGCGACGCATCGACGGTATGGCCGGTCATGCCGAGGTGACCCCGGATTGGGCGCCGGTCGCTGCTCGTATTCGAGCGGAAGCCACCGGAGACTGGGACGACACCATTGCCGTCGGGCGCTTCCAAGGGAAGGGCGGCCGATTCGTGCGCGGTCGTGGAAGGCTCGTCGGTCCTAGGACCGTGACCGTTGGGGATGAGACGTTCACGGCAACCCGTGGCATCGTGATTGCTACCGGATCGAAACCATTCATCCCTCCGGTACCTGGCCTCGCCGACGTCGACTACTGGACCACCCACGATGCCATCGCGGTCGAGCAGCTGCCCGAATCGCTGACCATTCTCGGAGGGGGAGCCGTTGGCTGTGAGCTGGGCCAGGTGTTCTCTCGATTCGGTGTCGACGTCTCCATCGTCGAAGGGCTCGATCGTTTGTTGACTCTCGAGGAACCAGAAGTGTCTGCGGTCATCGAATCGGTGTTCGAAGCCGAGGGCATCGCGCTGCATCTCGGGAGCCGCGCCGAACACGTCGAGGCCCGCGGCGAAGGCGTGTTGGTGGCGATGGACGACGGAACGGAACTCACCGCAGACCGGCTGCTGGTGGCCACCGGCCGAACCGTTGATCTCGGTGACCTGGGCCTCGAAGCCGCAGGACTCGACCCCTCGTCTCGGTTCATCGAGGTCGACGATCGCCTACGCGCCGCAGACGGAATCTGGGCAATAGGTGACGTGACGGGAAAGGCCATGTTCACGCATGTCGCCCTGTATCAAGCGTCGATCGTGGCCGCCGATGTCCTGGGCCTGGAGCCCGCTCCGGCCGACTACTCGGCACTGCCGCGGGTGACGTTCACCGATCCCGAGATCGGTTCGGTCGGTATGACCGAAGACGAAGCGCGAGAGGCAGGCATCGACGTCGCGGTCACCATCAAACAAGTACCGGCGACCTTCCGGGGCTGGATCCATGGCCCCGGCAACGAAGGCATCATCAAGCTGATCGCTGATCGCGCAGACGGCATTCTGGTCGGAGCCACCTCCATGGGGCCGCACGGCGGAGAGGTGCTCAGCATGTTGACCACGGCCATCCACGCCAAGGTGCCGCTGGCGACGCTGCAGCACATGATCTACCCCTATCCCACCTTCTACGGAGGAGTGGGCGAGAGCCTGGGCGCCTACGCCAGGGGGATCGGCAAGGTGATGGACCCGGGTGCCACACCCGAGGTCTTCGATATGGCGGGTTAGACCGGTGCCGCCAATCCAGCGCCAAAGAACACTTCAGGTCCAGGGATCTGGGTACATAGCGCCCCCCGGTGTAGACCGCACCGAACGCAACATGTGCGCTCTTCTGCTGCTGGTCAGGACAGTCGCCAGAAGCGGCTGGTCAAACCGAAACGGTCGAAGATAGCCTCGGCCTCAGCTGGGCTCGCAGGGACCCAGTCCTCACTCATCCGGTCTTGGTACCAGATCACCGACAGGTCATATGCAGTCTGCACGTCCATCGTTGCACCCCGGACGTGGCCAGTTCGCGACAGCCAATCGTCGAGTTCGACTTCCGACCGGAAGCATCGGATCGTCTGTCAGGTAAACGCGATGTCGTCCCAGAATTGCGCCGCCGGGACCACGAAGTGGACAAGACCAGCTGGGGTGACTACCCCATCAGCTACGGTCCACGCCGGCTCGCCACCGTTACCTGATTTGTCAACGACCTCCCCATCTCCCAGCAGAGCCAGGATCCCGAACGCATCCCAGCCGCAGTTCGCCCACCACGCGCTGTTGCCAATTCTGCTCCGATAGTCAGTCGAGACGCCGGAGAAGGGATGGGCCATCACAACACGATCCTTCCCAGCCGAAAGAGTCAACCGGTGCTCGTCGGCGAGCCACAGGAACGACCTCGCTACCTCATCGGCTTCGAGCCCTGTCTCTTCCGCAACGTCACCAAGAGTCGGGCCCTCCAACCCAGCAACAAGAAGTCGAAAGACAGCCGCTCTCACGACCCGATCAACCGTGCCCATCGTCCAACTCTACGTACTGCGCCCGATACGGCGTCCGACCATATCGGCAGATGTGAGCGGTGCCGATTGACTCGTGGGGTCGAAGATCGTGTAGGTGCTCGTAGATTGTTGGTGTGGCCCAATCATTCGTTCCTCCCGAGTTCACCGTCCCAGTGACGTTCGAGGGCGATGGGTTTCGTCTCGAGCCGCTCGGATCTGAGCACAACGAGCTCGATTACGCGGCGTGGATGTCGAGTATCGATCACATCCACTCGACTCCCGGCTTCGAACAATCCAACTGGCCGAAACCAATGAGCCTCGACGCCAACCTGGCCGATCTGGAACGTCACGCCCGCGACTTCACCAATCGCGATGGGTTCACCTACTCCATCATCGACGGCGACGAAGTGATCGGCTGCGTCTACATTTATCCATCTCGCACTCGAGGCCACGACGCCACCGTCGTTTCTTGGGTGCGAGAGAGCAGATCCGACATGGACATCACAGTGTGGCGAGACCTGTCGGCCTGGCTGGCCACCCACTGGCCATTCACCAAGCTCGACTACGCCCCCCGGGAGTAACACCGCGCAACCCGCTCATGACGGCCGTGGTGTCTGGGGAGCTCGACGGTGTCTATAAGGGGATGGAGAAGCTGAGTTCGTGGCCGTCAGGGTCGGCCAGGTGGAAGTATCGCTCGCCCCATTCGGCATCCCGCGGCGGCGCTTCGGGTGATAATCCGGCCCGGATGGCCTGTTCGTAGAGGGCATCCACATCGGAGACGTGGAGGATGAGTCGCCCCCACCATGACCAGTGCCTTCCGGCCGGTTGGGCGAGAAGGTTGAGGTAGCCGGCCCCCACCACAAAGCTGGTGAAGTTGGCTTCGGGTCCTCCGAAGTGGAGCTCGAACCCGAGCGATGCGTAGAACTCGAACGAGCGGGCCATATTGTGGGTCGCCAACGTGACGGCGCTGATCGCCTCTATGTTTGCTCGTCGATCGGAGTCATCGTTGGTCATAGCCCTGGACGCTACCGGGCGAACCGAGCCAACGACTCGCCACTGAGAACGGGGACAGCCAGAATTGGTGGCGTCGCGGATCGGTTGAGCTTGCCCAACGCGACAAACGCCAATCGAGAGGTTGCCGAACAGTTGCTATCAGCATCGTCCGATCTCGTTGGTGTCTGAGAACGGCACATTGGCGTGCATCCTTACCGCGGCCCGCGGCCAGCCGCGCCGGCTCAAAGCGAGGATCAGTCGGGCGTCACCACGAGAACCTGGTCGCGGACGCGTACTCGTTCGTTCATCTTGACGCCGATGGAATGGCCCGCCTTTGCCGACTCAACCGTCTCCTGCTCGATTTGGATCGAGTCGACGGTCTGGGTGAAGTCCGAGGTATGCCCGAGAATGTGGATCGTGTCGCCCAGATCGAGGTCGGCGGACAACTCGATGCCCGCAACTTCCAACCTGTCCCAATAGTGGCTGACGGTCCCGACAAGGTGCTCGGCCATGTCTGTCTCCTCCCGCCGGGTAGGACGCCAAGTATCGCAGCCCACATCACGCGGTGTGCTCATAAGGCTCGGATATCGAGGTGTACCAAACCGATACGCTGGCATGACATCGGTGAGCGCCACCAGGTCCTTCGAGCAACCGCCAGCATCCCGGGCGTCACTTCCGGGCCGCCGCCCGAAGGTCGGGGGCTACTCTCGTCGTGCGATTTCGTGCCTAGAGCTCACCGGGTCTCTGGCTACATCAATTGAGACGGGCCGAACGAGACCATGCCCACTGACACCAAACCACTCGATCGGACCAGCAGCTTTCGACTCGGGATCAACTATTGGCCGGCTCGCACAGCGATGGGCTGGTGGACAGCATTTGATCCCGCCGAGGTCGGTGACGACTTCGCCCGGATCGCCGCGAATGGTTTCGATTCGGTCAGGCTGTCGCTGCTTTGGGAAGATTTCCAGCCGGCCCCTGAGACGGTGCATGCCGGGATGCTCCAGCGACTGGTAACGGTGTCGGACCTTGCGGACCGAGCCGGCCTCGCAATCATGCCCACCCTGTTTACAGGCCACATGAGCGGAGTGAACTGGATCCCAACGTGGGCGATGGGTGGAACCGTTCGCGACAATCGTTTCCGGGTGATGTCCGGCGGACACATCGTCGACTCCGGATTGCGCAACTGGTACACAGACAAAGCGATTGCCAGCGCCCAGGCATTGCTGGCAGGGGAGGCAGCCCGCGCCCTTTCGGGCCACAACGCCGTTTGGGCGTGGGATCTCGGCAACGAAAACTCCAACTGCGTGGTACCCCCGAGCCGATCGTCCGCCCGGGCATGGCTCGACCGCATCACAGAGGCGATCCGCACCGCCGATCAAACGGTTCTCATCACCATCGGCCTACACATGGAGGACCTGGAAGAGGATCGCAAGCTCGGACCGGGGGAAGCCGCTGAGTTTTGCGACTTCCTCTGCATGCACGGCTATCCGATCTACGCCAGCTGGGCCCACGGTCCTACGGATGAGCATCTGCTGCCGTTCTTGGCTCACATGACCCGCTGGTTAGGGAACGGGAGTGAGCTCCTGTTTTCAGAATTCGGCCTGCCCACCTACCGTCCCGGCCATCCCGACTCGGCCGGCACCGGGCGGCAGAGCCGCTCGCTACGTGTCGAAGAAGCCGCTGCCGCCGCATACACGCATCGGGCATTGGCTGAGCTGCGCGGTGCCGGATGTGCGGGTGCGATGCTGTGGTGCTACTCGGACTATGTGCCCGCCATCTGGGGCGAACCGCCGCTCGACGAAGCTGTTCACGAGCGATTCTTTGGGTTGTGGCGAGCCGACGGAACCCCAAAACCGTCTGTTTCGTCTGCAGCCGCGTTCGCCGCTGTCGACCGGCTGGATGGCCCGAGCAGATACGAATGGATAGACATCGAGCCTGATGAATTCTGGGCGGGCCCGGGGAAACACCTGTCGCGCCTCTTCCGTCGCTACCGCGACAGCAAAGGCGTTACTTCTTCGTCATAGGGACGTCATCGAGGGAGGCGGCGGCAATGCCTGCTCCGATGTCCCAAGAACCAGAGGGAATCTACGGCTTGACCAGTTCGGAGACGGCGCCGATCTCGGACACAAGCGAAACGGTGCGACATCGAGCAGATCGTCCATCCGGTGGGGTGTGGCGGACTGCAACCGATGTCTGAGAGCCTGAGGGTTCAGGAGTCCTTGGCTGCTGTTGTACTTCGTGGCCCTTCCCAGTAGGGCGTCCCTCCCGTTAGCGTGAATCTGAACATGCTGACCAGGCGAATGGCAGTCCATGAAGTCCTTCGGTGCGGTCCGGGCAACCCTGCGGACAGACGGTGCGGTCCATCCTGGTCGACTCCTGGGTCGGCTCACAGAGCTTCACAGGCTGGCTTTACTCATAGTGGCGCTCGCAGCTGTGGCTGTCGGCTGCTCCGGCGGTCAATCCGCAACCGACGCCACCAGCAACCCTGACGACTGGGAAGCAGTCCTCAACGCCGCGCGCGGCCAGACCATCGATCTCTACATGTGGGGCGGGAGTAGCGAGATCAACCGTTTTGTCGATCGCACCTACGGCCCGATCCTGGAGCAAGAGTTTGGGATCACCCTGAACCGGGTGCCGGTTGCAGACACCGTGGATGCAGTGAACAAGGTCCTGGCCGAACTGCAGGCTGGTCGGAACGAGGGCGGCTCTGTTGATCTGATTTGGATCAACGGCGAGAACTTCTACACACTTCGACAGGCAAATGCTTTGGTAGGGGATTGGGCTCTTCAGATACCCAACGCACGATTCGTAGACTGGGATTCGGTTGCCGTGAACCGGGACTTCGGCCTCGCCGTGGACGGCTCCGAGTCCCCATTGGGCAGCGCTCAGTTCCAGTTCGTGTACGACAGCGCCCGCATCGACGAGGCCAGCCTGCCTCGCTCATACATCGAGCTGGGGGAGTGGATCGCGGCCCATCCTGGGCGGTTCACCTATCCGGCGCCGCCGGCCTTCCACGGCACGAGGTTCGTCAAGCAGGCGTTCTACGAGCTGACGGGTGGGGTGGACCCCTGGCTCGGTTCGTTCGATGAAACCGCGTTCGCCGAGGGCTCCGCCGGGCTGTGGGACTACCTCACTGAGATCAACCCCGACCTGTGGCGCTCGGGTCGGACTTTCCCACCGGACATCGCCAGTCTGAACCTTCTATTTGCCAACGGCGAAGTCGACTTCACATTCACCCAGCTCCCCGGAGGCATCCAAGCCGAGATTGACGCCGGTGTCCTGCCGGCGACAGCGCGCCCGTTCGTCTTCGACACCGGGACCATCGGCGATTTTCACTACCTGGCGATACCGACCAATGCCGGCGACTCGGAAGCCGCGATGGTATTGGCCAACCTCGTGCTCGCC
>JACZST010000081.1 GCA_022574065.1 Acidobacteriota bacterium | reverse complement strand
CTGTTGTTGAATCAAAAGAAGTTAAGAGAATATTAAAACTTCTGGAGCCATATGTTAAGCTAAAAAAGAAACAAGTTGAGCTTGGATTAGAAATAATTAATAAACTTGAAAAAATATATTTTACTATAGTTTTGACATCTTTTCTAAGCATTTTGTCTATCCCCACAACACTGGTAGAGGCTGTCTCGGAGATTTCCGGGGCAACTATCGTATCGACAGGGAAGACCAGCTCGGTCCTGGAGTTCTTGAGAGTCACCGTTAGCTCACGAGCCAGTTCAACTTTTTCATCTTCGACCAGGGAATTCCCGACCGGGTAGCCCATAGCTTTTGCAAAAGTGAACGTCATACCGCCGCCGATGAGCAACAGATCGACCTTGTCGATCAGGTTTTTGATGACATCGATCTTTCCCGAAATCTTGGCCCCGCCCAAAATGGCGGCGAAAGGGCGGGTTGGATTGGCCAGAGCATCGCCCAGGTAGTTGAGTTCCCTTTCCATGAGCAATCCGGCCACTGCCTGCCGGAAATGTCGGGTAACTCCCTCGGTGGAGGCATGAGCTCGATGGGCGGCGCCAAAGGCATCGTTTACAAAGTAGGTCGCCAACCTGGCCAAACCGTCGGCGACGAAGGGATCATTGGTGGTCTCCCCGGGCTCGAATCGGGTGTTCTCGAGAACGACGACGGCGTCCGGTCCCGCCGCATCGATGGCTGCTTCAACCGGTTCCCCGATGACGGCCGGTGCGTGCACGACTGGGAACCCACCAAGCTCACCGAGGCGCTCGGCCACGGGCTTCGTGCTCAAGGCAGGGTCGAAGCCGTCGGGTCGTCCGAGGTGGGTGGCGACAATGACAGACGCTCCGCGCCTCCTGAGCTCCTGGATCGTCGGCACGCTTGCCTCGATGCGGAAGGCATCGCCCACGGTGCCGTCGACCAGCGGGACGTTGAGATCGGCCCGTACCAGGACGCGCTCGCCATCGACGACGAGATCGTCGAGGTATGGGATCGACATCTCAGGCGAACTTATGGACGAGATCGACAAGCCGGCTGGCGTAGCCCATCTCATTGTCGTACCAGCCGAAGACCTTGACCAGGTCATCGGTGACCATCGTCGAGCCCGCGTCGAAGATCACCGAGTGCGGGTCCCCGATGATATCTGACGACACGAGGGCCTCTTCGCTGTACCTGACGATGCCCTTGAACGGCCCTTCTGCAGCGTCGCGAAATGCAGCATTGACCGCATCCGTCGTGACCCCCTCGGTTTCGATCGAGACCACGAGGTCGGTGATCGATCCGTCGGCCACCGGCACCCGTAACGCCTTTGCCTCGAACTTGCCTTCCATCTCTGGCATGACCTTGCCCACGGCGCTGGCGGCACCCGTCGACGTCGGGATGACGTTGATCGCAGCCGCCCTGGCGCGACGCGGGTCCTTGTGAACCAGGTCGAGGATGCGTTGATCATTGGTGTAGGCGTGAACGGTGGTGAACATGCCGCGTCGCACGCCGAACGCGTCGTGGAGGACCTTGATCATGGGCGCCACGCAGTTGGTGGTGCACGAGGCGTTCGAAATGACCCGGTGCTGTTCGATATCAATACCTCCATCGTTCACCCCGAGTACGACCGAATAGTCCGGGTCTCGCATCGGGGCAGACACGATCACCCATTTGGCTCCTGCGTCGAGGTGCCTGGAGGCAGATTCATGGGTGAGGAACACCCCGGTCGACTCGATCACCACGTCGACCCCGAGATCACCCCATGGAAGGGCCGATGGGTCACGCTCCGATAGCACCTCGAGTCGGTCACCATCGATTACGAGCTCGTCATCGGCGAGCTCGACCGATCCCTGATAGAGCCCGTGAATGGAGTCGTGTTTGAACAGATACGCCAATATCTCCGGATCAGAAAGATCGTTGATGGCGACAACGTCGAACCCGACCGTGGCCTGCTTGAGCCTGGTCCAGGCATCGGCGATTCCCTTCGCGTCGGTGATGTCGGACTCCGCCACCGCGTGCTTCAGGTTGGCGTACAGGTCACCTCCCTTCGCCGCCCTGAGGAAGTTGCGGCCGATCCGACCGAATCCGTTGATCGCTACGCGCATGACAGGCCTTCCGGATTTCTGGAGTTAGGTTTCGACGAGCCCCCGGAGCACCTCCCCCAGCAGGGAAGGATCGTGGACCGGACGCTCGGCCTCGCGGTCGAGCAAGTCCGCTGTGATCAGGCCTACGCCATACGTGGCGATTGCCTCACCGTCGACCACCAGCTGTTCCTGGGGCGGGTCGACATGCACCGGGGAATCGCTGGCGACGATAGCAGCGGGGGGGCGCAGCCCGGTCAAGTGGAGCAGCGCATCGAGATGGTCGGCAGCGTCGAGACCGAGCGTCTCGCCATCTTGGGTCACCAGGTTGGTGACGTAGATGAGGCTCGCTTCCGTGCGGTTGACCGCTTCGGTGATGCCGGAAACGGCGAGTGTCGCGATCACCGACGTGTACAGGCTGCCGGGCCCGAGGACGATCTGATCGGCGGCGTCGATGGCGCGAATCGCCGACTCCGAGGCCGGAGCATCGGGAGGCAAGACACCGATGCGATCGATGGATCCCCTCGCCCGCGCAATGTTCACCTGACCGGCGATCGTCTTGCCGTCTATGACCGCCTCGAGGCCCAGGTGCATCGGCGAAGCCGGGAGCACGGATCCGAGCGCGCCGAGCAGCTGCTCGGATGACCGAAGTGCGAGCTCGAACGAACCTTCGATGTCGGCGAGAGCGGCGATTATGAGGTTCCCGAGCGAATGCCCCTCAACGTCGGCACCGGTGAAGCGGTACTCGAACAGGCGGCGCCACACCGACTCTTCCGGGGTCAGCGCGATGAGACACTTCCGTATATCTCCCGGCGGTGGGATGCCGAGCTCCTGCGCCAGCCGGCCAGACGAGCCTCCGTCGTCTGCCACGGTCACGATGGCGTCGATACTTCCGGCGTAGCCCCGGATTGCCCGCAATGCTCGGGCCAGCCCGGTTCCACCGCCGACGGCCACGACCCTGGGGCCGCGTTCCTCCAGGTCTGTGGAGTCGCGAACGGCCTCGGGCTCAGTGCCGATGGGCATCGTCTGGACCAAGCCCGGCGTCGCGGTGGTGGAGCGTGGTTTCGACGCCTGAGCTACGCAGATGCTCGGCGATCTCGTCGGCGATAGCGACAGACCGGTGTCGGCCACCGGTGCACCCGACACCGATGGTCAGATACGACTTCCCTTCGCGTTCGTACTCCGGGATGAGAAAATCGAGGAGATCGGACACTTTCTCAACGAACACGCTGGCCTCGTCGTGGGAGAAGACATAGTCACGAACGGCAGCATCTCTCCCTGTTTGGTCACGAAGCTCGGGAACCCAGTACGGGTTGGGCAGAAAGCGCACGTCGAACAGGAGGTCGAGGACTCTGGGAACGCCGAGCTTGAACGCGAACGAGGTGACATCGACCTGCAGCCTCCCTTCGGGCAGCCCGCGGGCAAATGCGTTCCTGAGGCGGCTCCCGAGCTCGTGAACGTTGAGGTTGGTGGTGTCGGCGATCACATCTCCGAGCGCCCTCACCTCGATCAGAGCGCTTCGCTCGGCTGCGATCGATTCACCGAGGGTCGCACCGGGGAGGGGATGGGGCCTGCGGTTCTCCTCGTAGCGGCGAATCAGCACCCCGTCGTCGGCGTCCAGATAGAGCACCGTCGTGCGCAGGCCCTTGCCCCGCAGGCTCGTGACTGCCTCGGCTAACTCGTCGGCAGTGATTCCACCCCTGGTGTCGACCACGACTGCAAAACGATCTCGATCGCCATCTCCAACCCCGGATCCGCGCACCACATCGACAATGAGCGATGCAGGAAGGTTGTCGATGACGAAATAGCCGAGGTCTTCGAGCACCTTGGCCGCTGCAGAACGACCAGCACCCGACATCCCGGTCACGACGACGACATGCGGTTCTTGTGGTTCACCGGGGTCTACTACTTCATCCATGAGAGCTCTCGCTGAGGAAACAAGCACGCGACTTGCGACCTGTGACTTGTGACTCGCTACTCGCTACTCGCGACTCATCCATGCAGTGTCTCCCACAGGGTTTCTGCCACCCTATCCGGAACCACCCCGATGAGCTCCTCTTTCGACGCTGCCCTGATTCCCTTGAGCGAGCCGAATTCCCTCACCAGGGAACGCTTGCGGGCCGGCCCGATCCCCTCGACATCGTCGAGAATCGAGTCGATCATCCGCTTCGTCCTGAGCTTTCTGTGATAGGTGACGGCGAACCGGTGCGCCTCGTCGCGAACTCGCTGCAGCAGGTACAACGACTCGCTTCCTCTGGCGATCGTGATCGGCTCGTTCGTCCCCGGCACGTAGACCTCTTCGAGCCGCTTCGCCAGGCCGACGGCGGGGATGTCGATCCCGAGCTCGGCGAGCACGGCAACCGCTCTCCCCAGTTGACCGGCGCCACCGTCTACAACCACAAGCGACGGCGGGTAGGCGAACTTCCCCCGCTCTTCCACGGGCAGCTCCTTATCGATGAGGTACGCGGTGAAGCGACGCCGCAGCGTCTCCTCCAGGGCGGCGAAGTCGTCCTGGCCGGCGACCGTCCTGATCCTGAACCGCCGGTAGTCCGACTTCTTCGGCAACCCGTCCTCAAAGACGACCATCGAAGCAACCGTGTCCCTTCCCTGGATCGTTGACACGTCGTAACACTCGATTCTGAGAGGGGGTGTGTCGAGGCCCAGCACGTCCTGCAGGTCGTTGAGTGCCCTCGCCCTTGCGTTGTGGTCCGAATGTCGCCGCAGCCGGTGACGACGGAATTCTTCATTGGCATTGTCGATCGCGGTTTGCATGATCCGGCGCTTGGCGCCCCGTTGCGGTACGCGTAGCGAGACCGTGGAACCCCTCCGGTCGGTCAGCCATACCTGCCACATGTCGCTGTCTTCCGGGAGCTCCTGGACGAGCACGGTTGGCGGCGGTCGGTCGGCGCCATACAGACGCCCGAGCAGGATGCCGACCAGCCCGGCGGTGGTCACCTCCTCGACCCGGTCGACGACGGTCGTCTTGCGCCCGGTGACGCGGCCGCGACGCACGTTGAGCACCACGAGCACCGCCTCGAGCTCATCCAATGCCAGACCGACGATGTCGAAGTCCTCCTGCCGATCGGTGACGAGCTCCTGTCGCTCCATCGCCTTGCGCACCGCGATAAGCCGATCCCGTAACCTCCCCGCCTGTTCGTAATCCTGTGCGTGCGACGCGCGTTCCATCTCCTCGTCGAGCCGCTCGGTCACCGCCGATGTGTCGCCGGCGAGGAAGGAAGCAAGACCCTCGACATGCTCGGCGTAGGTCGCAGCATCGACCGCACCGACGCACGGCGCCGAGCACTTCTCGATGTGGGCGAGCAGACACGGCCGGCCGGCCGCTTCATGGCGCCGGTACTTGGCGTCGGAGCAAGTGCGAATGGGAAATGTCCTGAGCAGGAGGTCGAGCGTTTGCCGAATCGAGTATGCGTGCGCGTATGGACCGAAGTACACGACCCCCTTGCGTCGCTTTCCGCGCATCACCATCGCCTGCGGCCACTCCTCGTCTGCGGTGATCGCCAGATACGGGAAACTCTTGTCGTCGCGCAGTCGGATGTTGAAGCGAGGCTGATGTTCCTGGACCAACGAGTACTCGAGCATGATGGCGGCGACATCGTTCGGAGTGACGATCCACTCCAGGGAGTCGGCTGCCGTCGTCATGGCCTCCGTCTTCAGCGGCAGATCGGCCGCCCAGTAGTTGGCGAGCCTTTTTCGCAACGATCGGGCCTTGCCCACGTAGAGGATTTCGCCGTGTTCATCGCGAAACAAGTACGCACCCGGCGTGTCGGGGATCTCGGAAGGCGGTGGGCGGCGAACCATGTTCTGATGGTAAGTAGGTCAGGGAGTTCCAATACCAACGAGGAAGTAGGCATCAGCCTCGAGGCCGAGTTCCCAGTTGCCAGTTCTCAGTTCCCAGTTCCGACACGGGCGGCCAGAGACCGAGTTGCCAGCCCCGTTGCCGGTGGCCGGAGACCGAGTTACCAGTTGCAAGTTCAGAGCTCCCAACTCCGAGCTGCCGGCGACAGCACGGACTGCTGACTGACAACCGGCAACTATTTCACCCATCTGGCGCCGAAGAACCTGGGTATGCCCTCTTGACCGACGTAGCCAGGATCTCTCTCGATGGCAGCCGCACCCAGCGCTCGCTCCTCGACAGCCTGCAGAGCCCATCCCGCTGTGGCCGCCGCGGTGAGGAGCTTGGCAATCGACCGATGATGGAAAACCACCGATCGATCCCCCGCCGGCTGCAAAGACGACCCGTCCTCCAGATAGCTGCCCCAGCGCCACAGGACCTCGCCGTCGACGTCTACTAATGGACCGGAGCCTGGGGCGGTGAAGCCGGGGTGGTTGATGACCACGATCAACGAGCCCCCGGCCCTGACCACTCGTATCGTCTCGGTGAAGAACTCGCCGACATCCGCGATCAGGTCGAGCACGAAAACCGATAGTGCGTTATCGACCGACCCGTCCTGCAGCCACGACAGCCCGGGCAGCTCGGCGCAGACCACCGGTGCCGAGGACGCGGCGTGGGTGAGCAGCTGCAAAGACCAGTCACACCCAAACGTCTGCACCCCCATCGTCGACAGCCAGCGAAGCCACTGGCCTTCCCCGCAGCCAAGCTCGACTACCGTGCCTGGGTCTTTCGGCGTGAGGCGCTCGAGCATCGGTTCGATGTCCTCGCGGTACACGAGGTCGGTGGTCGCCTCTCTGCGCCACCAGGGGGCAAGCTCATCCCAGTTGTCAACCGCTATAGCCATGAGACATTTACTCCGAAACCTGTAGCGTGAACCCTCCCATGCAAGCACACGCTGGACAGGCTCGGCCCTGGCCCTTCTGGTTCTTGATCGCGTCGCTTGCCGGGCTCATCATCGGTTTCCTCCCTGCCGCCCTCGGTAATCCGACCGTGTACACCGCCGATCCGCAGTTGTACTCGGAAGCGATGGGTCGCATGTTCGCCGGCGAGATCCCGTATTTGGATTTCGACTTCGAGCACGTTCCCGTTGCCATCGCCCCCATGTCGCTGGCGCACATCATCGCTTCCATCACTGGGCTTCCGTTCGGTTACCCGTTCATGATCATCATGCTGGTCATGGTTTTCGTCACCGGCATTCTGGTGGTTCGGATCGGTGAAGACCTCGGCCTGGGCGATGTCGGCCTCCGCTGGGTGGTGATGGTGGCCCCGATGCTGGTGATCATTCCTCACCGGGTCGACGCGCTTTCGGTGATGCTGGCCGTGGCGGCGATCTTCTTCGCCGTTCGCCGGAAGGAGGTGGCATCGTTTGGCTCAGCCATCGGAGCAGTCCTTGCCAAGGGCTGGCCGGTGGTTCTTGCCGCCGTAGATTGGTGGCGAGGAAAGCGCCAGCGCGCCTTCGGGTTGGTGGGCGTCACTGTTGCCATGGGTGTGATTTTGCTGGCCCTGCCTGGGTTCCGCGCCGGGCGTTCCTTTGTCGGGGTCCATGAGGAGACGGTGAGCGGGACAATCGTCATCGTCTGGCGGCTTCTGGTGGGCACCAACCCGCAGATCATCGATTCCGCAGGCGCCGTGTATGTGGGAACCGGTGCCTGGGCGCTGGCCCTCAATCTTGTGGTCGGGTGTGCCATCGGTTTCGCGGCCCTGACGGTGCTGCGCAGGTCGTTCAGCTGGCGGGGTGCGGTGGCTGTTACCGGGGCCCTGACGTACGCGGTGCTGCTCGCCTCACCGTTGTTGTCGACCCAATTCCTTCTATGGCCCATCCCGTTCGTCGCCCTCACCGGGTCACGGCAGGGACGGTGGCTCCTGACCACGGCCGCGGTGATATCGGTGGCCCTGACCGGAATCTGGTTCCCCGGCGAGCTGTGGTGGCACACCGGGTGGCTGATCCGGAACGTTGTGCTGGTGGCGGCTGCGATTTACGGCGTCCGCGATGCCGTCGCGACGACCTACGAAGCGAGCACCTCGCGGAGGAACTTGCCGGTGTAGGACTCTGGGATCTCAACCACCTGTTCCGGCGTCCCCTCGGCCACGATTCTCCCGCCTCCATCGCCTCCCTCAGGGCCGAGATCGATGATCCAGTCCGCGGTCTTGATCACATCGAGGTTGTGCTCGATCACCACCACGGTGTTTCCAGCCTCGACGAGCCGGTCC
>JACZST010000080.1 GCA_022574065.1 Acidobacteriota bacterium | reverse complement strand
CGAGCAGCGCTCCGGCGCCGAGCGCCGCGAGGCCGCCCAGGAACTGCCGCCGAGGCGGGTGGGCGCACGTAGGATCGCCGACGGTCGTGGTCTCACTTCTGTTCATTGTCTCGCTCCTGTGCCAGACGCCTCGCTCCTGTTCCCAGACGAACGAACTGGCTGCTGACCTTGCTCGAGTACCCGCAACTACTCTTCTGCCTTCCTCTCCACATCCGCTACCTGCTCTCCGTACTCTGCGGATCGTCAAAAATCTCGGGCACGTAGAAGGTCACGATGGCATTGAGGCTCTTGTCCGACGCGATGACCGTCTTCGCCTCCGGATCGATCGACTGGGCTCGACTCGAAGCGGCTCGGTAAGAGGGGTGCGGTCTCGGGGTGCCAGAACAGGCAACGCTGAGCCGTTGCCCAAGAGACCGGAGCGCTCCTACGCGCAGCGGATAGAAAACGGGTTGGCACGCCCGCGGTGGCGACGACCACTCATCCGCGTGCCCTCTACGCGACCCCACGAATCCGGACTGCATGGATCCGTATGATCTCCCCGATCAGCAAAAGGGGAGTCATGGGCTCCACATACGACTGGGTGGTCGTGGGCTCCGGCATCAACGGGTTGGCAACGGCGGTCGTACTGGCCTCGGCCGGACGGAGTGTCATCGTGCTCGAGCGCAACGCAGCGCCTGGCGGGGCGGTGCGCACGGAAGAGCTGACCCTGCCCGGGTTCCGGCATGACCTGTTCGCCACGAACCTCAACCTCTTTGCCGGCTCTCCGTTCTTTGCGGAATACGGCGACGACCTCGTACGACACGGTCTTGCATTCGCCCCGAGTGACAAACCCTTCTCCTCGGTGTTCCCGGACGGCCGCTTCGTCGGCGTGTCGACCGACATGGCAGCCACGCTCGACATGGTGGGCGCCATGTCCGTGGCGGACGCCGAGGCATGGACCGGACTCGCCGACTGGTTCGGCGAGGTCGCACCGCACCTCTTCCCCCTCCTTGGCACGACGCTTCCCTCGGTGCAAGCGGCGCGGGCTCTGTTCGACGGGAGCCGTGCCCTCGGATGGACGTGGCCGCTCGATCTCGCCCGTCTCGTGATGCAGTCGTCCCGCGAGTTCGTGGAGGAACACTTCGAATCCCGCGAGGTGCAGGCGTTGTGCGCATCGTGGGGGATGCATCTCGACTTTCCACCGGACGCTCCGGGAGGAGCCCTCTTCCCATTCCTCGAGACGTTCGCTTCCAACTTCAACGGCATGGTGCTGGGGCTGGGGGGTGCCAACACCATCATCGACGCGCTCGTCTCACTGCTCGAATCCCGCGGAGGTGCGCTCGGGCTCAGCTCGGATGTGGCTTCGATCACGATCGAAGACGATCGCGCCGTCGGTGTGGAGCTTGCTACCGGAGAAAGAATCTCAGCGAGAGGAGGCGTCGTCGCCAACCTGACGCCCAAGGTGCTGTTCGGCCGGCTCGTCCCATCGGCGAACCTCACCCCCCGCTTCAACCGCCAGGTCGCCGCCTACCGGCACGCCCCCGCCGCATTCATGGTCCACCTGGCGATGAGCGGCCTCCCCGGCTGGAGCGCGGGCGACGAAGTGAAGGATTGGGCGTATGTGCACATTGGGCCCTACCTCGAGGATATGGGCCTGGCGTATCAGCAGGCGGTGGGCGGCCTTCTCCCGGAGCGGCCGACGCTCGTCGTCGGGCAGCCGACGGCGGTCGATCCGAGCCGTGCCCCCGAGGGGAAACATGTGCTCTGGGTCCAGGTGCGGGTCGTGCCGAGCACGATCCGCGGCGACGCCGCCGGTGAGATCGCAGCAACCAGCTGGGGAGACGCCAAGGAGCCGTACGCGGATCGAGTGATCGAGCTGATCGAAGAGCACGCACCCGATGTGGCATCGAAGATTCTCGGGCGCCATGTGCTCTCCCCAGAGGATCTGGAGGCCTACAACCCCAACCTGATCGGCGGCGATTCGCTCGGCGGCAGCCACCACCCAATGCAGTTCGCCGGTCTGCGACCATTCCCCGGCTGGACGAAATACCGCACACCGATCGAAGGGCTGTTCATGTGCGGAGCGTCGACCTGGCCCGGTGCCGGCGTCGGGGCCGGGTCGGGCTACTTGCTTGGGAAAAGACTCGTGGGAAAGCGATCGTCACTGTTCTGTCGCTGAGGGGTCTACACCCTCCACCTCGCTTCGCCCGGCACCTCCCCCTGGGGAGGAGCCAAGTGGTTCCGAGGGGGAGGCAGGTTGGGGGAAACGCGATCGGGAGAAGGGCCAGGTGAGCTCTCTGCTCCCGGTGAGACCGGTCGGTTTGAACAGCACCACGACGAGCATCACCACGCCGAGCGTCAGCAACCTCGTGCCCCCCGGGAGCTCGAGATCGAAGGATCCGATGGTGATCCCACGCTGCGCCTCAGCGAGGAACGCGTTCAGGCCGGCGATCATCAGGGCGCCGACCACTGCTCCCCACAGGCTCCCGATACCTCCCACGACGAGCATCGCGAGCGTGATGAACGCGAGGTCGAGGAACACCTGTTGTGTCGTGATGCTGCCGAGTTGATGCACCAACAAGCCACCGGCAAAACCGCCGAGGACCCCGCTGAGGGTGAACGCCCAGAGCCGCTCACGGTGAACGTCGATGCCGCTGCTTTGGGCCGCTGCCGCATCCTCACGAGTCGCCCTGAGACGCCTGCCGTACCTGCTCGTCTGATAGACGTAGGCAACCGCCATCACGATGAGCAGGCCGGTGGTGGCCTGGATGAAGAAGGTCGTCTGCGGAATCAACGACAACGTCTTGGCCCCGGGCCCGATGGCCTCCCAGTTGCGCAACACGTTGTTCGTGATGATGAGCACGGCGAAGGTGGCGATGCCGGCAGAGAGCCCAGAGAGGCGCATGAGCGGGATCCCCACGATGAAGGCGAACAGCCCGCCGACCGCGGCCGCGAGTACGAGCGACTCGATGTTCCCGATCTCGAGTTCGGCGAGGAAGGGAATCAGCTTCGGAAACGTGGTCGGCTTCACGTCGGCGGGTGCCGCGGCGAGCCCGGCGGCGAAGGCGCCCACCGCCACGAAGCTGACCTGCCCGAACGATATGACACCCGAGTTGCCGACGAACACGTAGAGGGCAACGACGATGACGGTGGTCACCAGAACAGAACGGACCTGGAGTTGGGTCGACAGCGGCAGGAACTGTCCCCCCAATGCGACGGCTGTGACCAGCAGGGACGGCCCAACGAGCGGCCACCAGCGTCGTAGAGCCCTCATACGCGCTCCGCAACCCCGGTGCGGCCCGTGAACAGCCCGTCGGGGCGCACCAGCAGAACGATGATGACGATGGCGAACAGCACGCTGTTCAAGAACACCCGGCTTCCTGAAGGCAGGAGGTCACCCAGGACCACGGTGGCGAACCCGATGGCAAACCCACCCAGCGTGGCCGGCACCAACTTTCCCAAACCACCGACGACCACGCCGACGAGGGCGGGGACCAGGACAACGAATCCGTAGTTCGGGGTGGCGAGCGGTCGTTGCACCGCCAGGACGAGCGTTACGGCAGCTGCGAGAAAACCGGAGAGGACGAATGCAAGCATGATGACACGACCGGCGCGCACGCCCAGGATCCTGGCGGTGGTGAAATCGGCGGCAGCGGCCCGCATCTGTAGCCCAACGCTCGTCTTGCCGAGCAGCCAGGACATGAACCCGAGGAGAACGGCGCCGAGGGCGATGGCGATGATCGTGATCCAGCGGATCCGCAGATCACCGATCTCGATGGCTCGGTTGAGCGGGGCAAGGAACTCGATCGTCTCGCCCTGTGGCCCGAATATAAACAGAAACATGTTCTGGAGTAGGAAGCTCAACGCGAAGGTTGCCACGAGCATCGTGGCCGCAGTCGCCCTGCGCAGCGGCCGGAAGATCACCTCCATCAGCAATGATGATGCGATGACGACCACGAAGGCAGCCAGCACACGGAGCACGATCGGCCAGCCCTTGGTGAGCACCAGGGTGTAGGCACCGACGGTGATCAACTCGCCGTACGCGAAGTTGACCAGGCGCATGACCCCGAAGACGAGGGCGATTCCCATCGCGACCAGGGCAAGCAGTGCGCCCAGGGCGGTCGCATCGATGAGCAACTGGACGAAAGACATCAGCCGAAGTACGCCTGCGTCATCCGATCGGTGTCGACGACGTCCTCCGGACCGAGTGTCAGTACCAGATCGCCGTTCCGGAGCACATGTGTGCGATCGGCGAAGGCGACCGTCAGCTGGGCCCTCTGCTCAACGAGCAAGATGGCGACACCCTTGTCACGGATCTCCGCCAGTGCATCGAACAACGTGTCGACGACGGAAGGCGCCAATCCGAGCGATGGCTCATCCAGCAACAACACCCGAGGGTCACTCACCAGGGCGCGGGCAATGGCCAATTGCTGCTGCTGTCCACCTGACAACAGCCCGGCCATGCGCTTCGACGAGTCCGCTATTGCGGGAAACAGGCGGCGAACCCATTCCAGGTCACGGTCTGCACCTTCGCGGGTTGAACGGCCCAGGAGACCGAGACGCAGGTTGTCCTCGACCGTGAAATCGGGATAGATGTGGCGGCCTTCGGGGACGAGAGCGACACCGCGGCGGGCGATGGCGTCCGGCTGCTCCTTGGCGATCGATATCCCCTCGAACTTGATGTCACCGGCCGCCAGGCGGTGCACCCCCATGATCGCGGCCAGGGTCGTCGACTTCCCTGCGCCGTTGGACCCCACCAGCCCGACCACCTCTCCAGGAGCCACCTCGAGGCTCAGGTCACGAACGGCCGGCACGCTCCCGTACGAAACGCTCACATGGTCCAGCTCGAGCAGGACTCTACTCATCGGCGGCGTCCGCGGCTCCACGACCGAAGTAAGCGCTCCCGACGGCGGCGTCGATCCGCACCTCATCAGGCGTTCCCTCGGCGATCGTACGGCCCTCGTCGAGCACATGAACGCGATCCGACACCGCCATCACCAGGGCCATGTTGTGATCGATCAGGAGCACGCCGGCGTCGTGATCATCTCGCACCGACCGCACCACCTCGGCAAACGCCGGCACTTCCGCCTCGTTGAGGCCAGCAGCCGGTTCGTCCATCAGCACGAAATGGGGCTCGGTGGCAAGGGCACGCGCCACTCCGAGTAAACGTTCCGCACCGTGCGGCAAGATCGAGGCCGGTACCCCCTCGATCGACGACAGGCCCAGCAGGTCCAGCAGTCGATCAGCTCGCTCTCGGGCCATTGCGGTAGTGACGCCGACCCCGAGTGCGCTCACCTCGATGTTCTCCCGCACCGAGAGCCCGGCAAACGAGCGGGCGTGCTGAAAGGTTCGCGCCAGGCCGGCGCGGCCACGTCGGTGCGGCGGCCACCGGGTGATGTCGTCGCCGGCTAATACCACCCGACCCGCCGTCGGGCGATCGAAGCCCGTCATGACGTTCACCAACGTCGACTTACCTGCCCCGTTCGGCCCGATGAGGCCGACGACTTCGTGACGATCCAGCTCGAGTGTCACCTCGTCGAGGGCAACGACACCGGCAAAGGATCGCGATACAGCGGCGGCCCGCAACATCGTTGCGGGCCGCCGCTCATCGGTCACATCATCCCTCCAGGACGGCTCTCGGTCAGCGAATCTCGGCTGGTGATGTCGCAACCCAAAGCGAGTTGAACGTGTTTGTCCCGTCCGTGATCGTGATCACTCGATACTCCCGCCCGAACACCGTGTGCTGATCGGCGGAGAAGGAAATCGAGCCGGAGATCGTGGGCAGGCCGTCGAACCCCTCGAACGCCGTCGCCAGCTCGGAGCCGACGGTGCCACCCGTCTCTTCGATGGCTGCGACGATGGCCTCGATTGCAGAGGCTCCTGTGACGAAACCCCCCGTTCCCGTGAAACCGGCGGCCGAGGCGACTCCCTCTGCCAACTCATTCACCAGCGGATCCGGGTCATCGCCGAACAGCGACGCGAAAGTCACGTAGTAGAAGTCATTGAGACCCTCAGGCACCCAACTGGCCCCGTCACACGCCCATGAGCAGATGATCGTGGTGTCGTTGCCCAGCGCCCGCAACGACGTCGTGAACGTCGAAGGCAGGTCGGCGAAGGCGGAGGACACCGCGATGATGTCTGCGTCCGCGCCGTCGACCGCGGTGACCACGCTCTCGATGGTTCCGTCGAAGCTCGTAAAGCTCTCCTCGGCGACGATCTCTCCGCCGAGCTCGAGCCAACGCACCTTGAATGCCTCGATGACGTCCTGGAAGTACACCAGAAGGTTGTCGGTCACCAGGACCGCTTTGGTCTTGCCCTTGTCGAAGGCGAATTCCGCCATTGCGGCGCCTTCGTCCTGGGCAACATTGCCGAGGCTGAAGGCGAGCCTGCCTGCATCACCAAAACGATTCGGGCCCATCTGATCGGTTCCGATGCACGATGCCACGGTGAGAATGCCGGCATTGATGCCCTCGGTGATCGCAGGGGTTGCGAAGTCGACGTCACAGGTGACCAGCAAGACCTCGGCACCACCTTCGATGAGTTCGATGGCCGCAGCCTGGGTCTGATCGGGATCGAGTTCGGTATCGATCGTACGCAGCTCGAGCTGCCGACCACCTACACCGCCTGCTGCATTGATCTCGTCGATCTTGATCTGCGCCGCTGCGATCGCCGGACCGTCGAAGAACGACATGTCGCTGGTCAGGTCGACGGCGGCACCGATGATGATCGGGCCTGCCGGCTCCGGCGCCTGGGTGGTCGTCGTCTCGGGCACGGTGGTGGTGGTGGTGGTCGCTGCCGCCGCGGCGCCCGTCGTTGTCGTGGTGTCATCCGTACTGCCGCATGCGGTCGCTACGAGGGCGAACGCCACGAGCACGGCAAGCCACCAGATCTTTCTTCTCATGTTTTTCTCCTCAAAGCCCTTGCGCCCCGGCGTTGGCCGAAACGCGGGTGTCGTCTGTGTCGGTCGTCGAACCGGCGGTAACTGTAAACCGTATCGCCTCGACTTGCCCCCGGTGGAGCCCCGACACGGCACTCTGCGCATGGCGTAAGGTAGACGATCAGCGCCCGACCGGGCGACAAACAGACCGAACCGAGAAGGGGAGATTGCGTGCACAATCGGGGCGGAGGACGATCGAAATGCTGTTAGCTGCCGTCGACTACTACCGGCCGGACTCGGTAGCCGAAGCGGTTACGGCCCTCGTGGACAACCCTGGGGGACGCGTGCTGGCCGGCGGCCAGAGCCTGATCAGCATCCTCAAGCTGCGGGCTGCCACCGTTGACCTGCTCGTCGACGTGAGCAGGCTCGAGGAAATTCGCTCCATCACCGCACTCGACGACGGCTCGGTGCGGATCGGCGCCGGAGTCACCTACGACGAGATGGCCCACTCGCCCGAGCTCATGGCGGCGATGCCGGCCGTTGCCAGCATCGCCGCACACACGGTGGACCCTCAGGTTCGCAACCGCGGCACCTTCGGCGGCAACCTCTGTCACAACGACCCGATCAACAACTTTCCGCCCCTCGCCGTGGCGCTGGACGCCACCATGCACGCGACCGGCCCAGACGGCGATCGCGAGGTCGACGCCGCCGAATTCTTCACCGGCTATTTCAGCAACGCGCTCGATCGGGCGGAGGTCCTTACCAGCGTCACCCTTCCCGCCCTCAACGGCAGGGAGATCGGCTACCAGGAGATCGAGATCGGCGAGGCCGCGGCCAGGGCAGTCGCCGTCGTGGCCGCCGGCAATGGCACGATCACGGAGGCTCGCGTGGTGCTCGGTTGCCTGGCGATTCCGGCGAGGCGGCAGGCCGTCGAGGAGGCACTCACCGGTGCCGCGACAACGCTCGACTCCGTCGCCGAAGCTACCAGTGGTGCTGGGGATGGCATCGACCCTCTCAGCGATCCCGACGCAAGCAGCGAATACCGCCAGGCGATGGCCTCTGTGGTGGCCAAACGAGCGGTGATGGAGGCCCTGGGAGGTCAGCATGAGTAGCGGATATCAACAGGACATCACCTTCACGTTGAACGGCGAGACCGTCACTGCAGACGTTGCCGCCCGCCAGTTGCTCGTCCACTTCCTCCGCGACGATCTGGGGCTGCGCGGACCCAAGATCGGCTGCGATACCGGTCACTGCGGAGCATGCACCATCGTGTACAACGGCAAGACGATCAAGAGCTGCATGATGCTGGCCACACAGGCCGACGGTGCCGAGATCGAGACCGTCGAGGCGATGGCGGGCGAATCCGGTGAG
>JACZST010000079.1:7659-8249 GCA_022574065.1 Acidobacteriota bacterium | reverse complement strand
ACCTCGTCGTCGGTGAGAACCTCCACCGGATACGAGCGACCCTTATTCACCGGCTCCCGACCAGCGTGATAACCCTTCTGTGTAACAAGCGACGCCATCGCCCTCCAACTATAGAAATAGTGACGCGTTGACCGATTAGCGTCACTATATCACAGCCACCAGGTGCAGATCCGCAGAAGCGACACTATATGACCCCAGAAGGTCCAGATCTCGCCATCAGTCGTGTGCGGTTGCCACCGGAACTGCGCGGAAGAGAGCGGTTGCATGTACCTAGCTGTGCCTTGAGGTTGTCTCGGGCTTCGTTGTCCCATCCGGGCGTTGGCAGTTCGCCACCCGAAGTGGTGCGAGGATCAACCTCGACGTGGTACCCCTCCCCAGAGCAATAGACGATGTACCCCCAGCCTCGATCATCCAAAACTGAACAGGTCTGCCGCAGCAGTGCGTCGAGCGCGGTCGGCTGATCGCCGTCCAGATCGAGGTCGAGCAGCAACGGCGTAACGCTGTGCAGAGCACGGCGCTCGCTGTCCGCAAAGAGTGCAAGGCTTCGAAACCCAAACTCAGCTTCTGGGTACGGGCCGGCGGCCAGCTCG
>JACZST010000079.1:0-7649 GCA_022574065.1 Acidobacteriota bacterium | reverse complement strand
GTCGATGCGTTCCGCTGGGAAGTCGTGCCAGCGCGTGGCTACCCACAGGTCGTTCCACCATTCGGTCGGAACCGTCCACAAACTTGCTGCCGTATCGATAGCCACGATCACGAACCTAGGACTCATCCGTTGAGATCACATGCGAATCCTGGCGTCTCGCGTACCACTGTGCTCAAAGAATGCCCGGCCACAAGTCGAAAAACCCAGATGGCACCGGCGCACGGAGTGCAACGAGTCCCGTGGGAATCCACAGGTGACGACGCCTCGCCGAGTGGCGATGGCTAGTTGACACTTGCTTGAGCGGCATATGGATTGACGAGTGCTTGACCGTCACTGGCACGGGTCCTATCAGCGAGCTGGCATCGTAGGAAGCTCCACGAAGATCGGCATTGGAACCCGGAAGTCAGACCAGGCGAGGTTTGATAAGGGGCGCTGAGGCCTTCGACATGTTGATGGCGCTCAACGCAGGCTGCTCAGGGATCGCCACCCTGCACGCCAATTCGGCGATCGATTCCCTCGAGAAACTCGTCTCATACAGCGTGCTCGCTGGCCAGAACGTCTCAATCCCCTTCGTCAGGAGAACGGTTGCGTCGGTAATCGACCTGGTCGTGTTTCTGAAGCGCAACGGACGGCAGCGGGTCGTCGACGAGATCGCGGCCGTTCCGGCCCAGCTCACCGACGACCTGTTCACACTGGACACACGATTCAAACACAGCGACGGCCAACTCGATCAGACGCGGTGGTGGTCGTGAGAGGCGTCGCCGCCCTGCTGGCCGCCGGCGCGGTATGGGTCTTCGTGACCGGCCGCTTTCCGTCTATGCGCGCTCCGAGAATCCGGCTCCCATCGCTGTGGGTGCTTCCAGCCGCCCTGGCAACCGGTGCAAGCGTCGCCTTCCTTGCACTCGGATTTCTTGCGGTGCCGTCGGTTGCGATCGCCCTTGGAGGGCTCGCCGCCGCCGTACCCGTGGCGTTCGACTTCACGCGACAGGGGCACCAGAACGAGACCCTTGCAGCCGCATGGCCCGACTTCCTAGCCTTGATGCAAAGCAGGGTCGTCGCCGGAGAAACGCTGCCGGACGCGTTCGTCGCCGCCGCGGAGCGATCACCGCAGCCATTGCAATCGACTGCCAGCGCCGTTGCCGAATCGACCACCTTCGGTGACGGATTCGTCCCTGCACTGGAGCGGCTCCGCGCGCATCTCGATGATGCGACTGCCGACCGGATCCTTTCCACGATCGCCGCCGCACATCGATCCGGCGGCCGTCGCGTCGGGCTTGTGCTGTCATCGTTGGGAGCGTCCGTCGCCGACGAGCTGAGGCTGCGCAGAGCTCATGTCGCCGCACTTACCGAGCAGCGGATGACGGCTCTGGTGGCGTTGGTCGCACCGTGGGGATTGCTGGGCCTCACCATCGCAACCAACCCGCAAGCAGCGGGGTTCTACCGAACCAACACGGGCACGGTGATCGTGACCATCGGTCTCGTCTCCACAAGCGTCGGCTACCTGGCAGCACGGTACGCCGCCGCCTTGTCCAAGCCACCCCGGGTGTTCGAGTGAGGTATGCGATCGCCTCGGTGTTCGGGATCGGCATTTTTCTTGCAGTGACCTTGGCGCGACCGCGGCGCGTGACGTCTCGGGTCGGCGACTATCTGAGTCCGGACCGGGACCCGGCTTCCGGGAAATCGCCGTCCCGGATCATCGGCTGGGTGCAAGGTGAACAGATGAGTAACCGGCTGGCTGCGACCGCCGCCGGAGCGCTGGTCGGGATCCTGATGGCCCAGGGAGACCTATTCGTAGAAGGGCCTGGTCACTCGGTACTCCCACTCGGCCTGCTCGGAGGGGCCGCAGGGTGGGTCGTATACGGGATGCATCGATCGACGTTGAAGCAACGGCGCGCCCGACGCCTTCGTTTCGAGCTGCCGGTGGTCGCCGACACCATCGCCCTGCATGTGATCGCCGGCGAGTCAGTGAGCGCGGCGATAGGCGGGCTAGTCGAAACCTCACATGGAGTCGCGGCTGACGAGTTCCAGGCCGTCCTAGAAGACCATCACGAGGGCAGCGGGCTCACAGACGCGTTGCAGCGTGCCTCGCGCGAAACGGCCACCGAGGAAGCGCAGCGGTTGTACACGTTGCTCGCCCACGCCCATGACACCGGCGGACGTCTGGCAGACGCGCTGGCCGATCTCAGCACCGATTATCGAGCGATGCTCGCCAGGGATCTCACCGCAGAGGGAGGCAAGCGGGCGCTTGCCACCTACGGGCCGGTGCTCGCTCTCATGGTCCCCGTGACCCTCCTCTTCTTGCTGTACCCAACCCTCGCGGGGCTCCGCAGTCTCGCCGGGAGCCCATGAGAAAGGAGGTGACCATGTGGAGCAACGAACGTGGCGCTACCACCGTCGAATGGCTCGGTTTGGCGACCATCGCGGTGCTGGTCGTGGCGATGCTCTTGCCCCAAGTTCGCGGTGCCGCTGCCGACGTGTGGTCGAGCATCGTCGCAGAGATGACGGGCTTCTTTTCGTAGAAGAAGGATCGGTGCTTATCGAGTCGCTGGCGGCGATGGCGGTGGTGTTCCTGATCCTCGTCATCGTCGTTCAGTTGGCGTTCGTTCTCGTAGCCAGGGAGGTCTCCCAGTCGGCGGTCGATGCCGCCGCCAGAAGGGCAGCGCGCCCTACTGCGAATCTGCTCGTGGTGCAGGAGCGGCTGACGGAGGAGCTGGAATCGGTGGTGCCTGGCGCGCACAAGGTGGCCGCATCGGTGGAATCGGTCAGCGGGACCATCAATGTCCGCGCCGCCATCGAGTGGGCACCGCCCGGACCCGATCTCGTACCGGTCGTGATCCGAGTCCAATCGCAGACGCTCGTGGTGGTCCCACCATGACCCGTGAGCGAGGTACCGCGCTCTTAGGGACGCTGATCATCGGCTTCGCCGTGGTGCTGCTCGTCGGTCAGGCGCTGGTGACGATCGGCCGAATTAGCTCAGCCGCGACAACCGCTGAAGAAACAGCGCGGTATGCGGCGACTTGGGCCGCCCGCCACGGCGATGCAGCCGATGCCGAGCAGATCGCACAATCGATGGCTCCCGATGCGCGGGTTCATGCCGCAACCACCTCAGACGGGATAGCCGTGATCGTGGAGGTCGACGTGAGCCTGATCGGTCCGGAAGGGACGCCACTCCTTCGCGTCGTCACCGGACGCGCCCTCGTCCCCGTCAGCCAGTACCGGAGCGTGCCATGAACGAGCGGGGATCCATGCTCCCGTTCATGGCCGCGCTGATCTTTGTTGGTCTTGTTGTCACCGGCCTCGCAATGGACGCTGCCCTCCTTGCGGCCACGTATCGCGAGGTGGCGTTCGCTGCAGATGTCGGTGCCGAGGCGGGGGCGGCGGAGCTGGCGGTGGGCGCCTACAGCGAAGCGCCGGTGCTCGATCCAGGCAGAGCCGAAGCCACCGCGGTGCGCGCCGCGCTGGCGGCTCGGCCGAGGTCGGGGCGCTCTGCGGTGGCCGGCGCCGATTCAGGCGGCGTATGCCTGACCGTGACCGACCACTACCAACCGAGGATTTTGGGGGCGATTGGCGTCGCCCCCACCGAGGTCACCGTCGAGGCGTGTGCCGTGCCCGGTCGCGGTTAGCTCGGTGTCCGGGCGCAACACCGTCGCACGTGCTTAGAGACACAGTCAGCGTGACCCCAAGCACGTACGACGACGGCGAACGCGCCCGGCGGCGGCATCGGATCACGCCTCCAAAGCCGCAGTTACGATTCTCCAGCGGAGGGCATCGTGGAGAAAACAGCCACCAACCCACAGGACTTCATCGAGTCATTGCCTGCGAAGGTGCGTAGCGACATTGATCGGCTCGACGCCGCGATCACCAAGGTCATGGCGGGCCACGCCAAGACGATGTGGGAGGGCACGTTCTGGGGCGGAAGCGACCAGAAGATCATCGGGTACGGCGACTACTCGTATCAGCGATCGACCGGCGACACCGTTGAGTGGTTCATCGTCGGTTTGGCGCAGCAAAAGCACTACATCAGCGTGTATGTCAATGCCTTCGACGAAGACGGGTACCTCGTCGAAAAGTACGCCGACACCCTCGGCAAGGCGAAGATCGGGGCCAGCAGCATCAGCTTCCCGTCACTCAACGACATCAACCTCGAAGTGCTCTTGGATCTCGTCGAGAAAGCCAGCCAGCGGATGTCCCAGCCATGATGCCGTCGCACGTGCTTAGAGACGCGCTCAGCATGACTCCAAACACGTACGACGGTGTTAGGAAGCGGTGTTCAGCGTCCACTCGTAGGCGCGGGTGATGATGGCCTTGACCGCTTCGAGCTCGTCGTCGGTGCGTGGTGCGTAGATCATCAGCAGCTCGAATTCAGGGATATACGGGTTGGTGGGGTGTGGCTCTCCCCAGCCCTTGCCCAGGACCTCTTCGGCATCGGGCGCGGTGAGCGCCAGATGCTGGCTTCCCGGCCCTGGCTCGGTATGGATGTGGGTGAACTCACGCTGGGCGATGGGATTGATCGGTCCATACTCATCTTTCACCCAGGCGGCACGCGAAGTGGGTATCGATACCCGGCTTCTCCCCTCTTCAATATGGTCGAGGCCGAACAGCCACTCAGCCATCTGCCGATACACGTCTTCGCCGGCATTGTCCGATAGCTGTAGGTGCGGCATGCCAGGGTTGACCTGGGGAGCCTCACCCTTGCGCTGCGGTAGCTCAAAGTCAGTCTGTGTCATGTCCGCCGTCTCCGCGAATCCCGTTATCGCCCACTCTATGCATGGAGGTTCACCGTTCTGAGCCGAGTTCGATTTCGGTCCAGAGCGGTCGAGTCACCCTGGCCCAGCCCAGGCCAAACACGATCGCGATCCCGCCAAGCCCGAGCAGCAGGATGCGGACAGGCACCACCTCGGCAAGCGCGCCAACAACGAGCGCCGACACGGCAATGGCCAGCGTGTCCAGACCGAAATCGAGTGCGAAAACCCTTCCCCTCATATGATCCGGAGTCAGCTCCTGGAGGCCGTAGTTGGAGAAGGTGAACTGGGTGCCCCCGCCCATGTGAGCGATGAGGATCGCCAGCGCTGCCAACACCAGACCCGGGGACACCCCTACCACCAGATAGGCAACACCCCACAGGGCCATCGCATACCCGATCGAACCATAGATTCTGCGATTCGAGGATCCGACGATCCCAAAGGCCAGGAACGGGCCGATCAGGTTCCCCAGACCTCGAGCGCCGAATAACAAGCCGGTGCCTAGGTCCCCGGCGTCGAACACGGTGAACGAGAAAACCGCAAACAGGCCGACGGCCCCGCCCGACGTCAGCGCATGACCGGCCTTGGAGGTCAGCAGCGCCGTCACCCGCGAGTTCCCCACCGCGTACCGGAGCGCATCCCTGACCGAATCGACGAATCGGACCGCCGCAGACCGCGCTGGCTCCTGGAGTCGACGCCCGATGCGAACGACCAGGACCGCCGACACCAGGAACGACGCTGCGTTCACCACAAAGGCGGCTTCCCGGGACACCAACGCCGCGAACAAGCCACCAAACCCTGCGCCCAGCGCCAGCATCGCCCCCCAGGCGGACGACATCAATACGTTCGCCGGTGCCAGCTCGTCGGCATCGACGACGTTGGGCAGAGCAGCCCCCGAGGCCGGGTAGAAGAAGGCGGCTCCCACTCCCTCGAGCGCAATAATCAACAGCGGGAACCATATGCCGCCGATGGCGTCGGCCGCGAGCAGGCTCAATACCAGCGCGGCACGAGCCACGTCCGTGAGAACGAGAATCTTCTTCCGGTCGAACCGATCGGCGACGACACCCGTCACCGGAGCCAGCACCAGCGCAGGAATCGCCTGGGCTGCGAGAACCGCGGCGGCGGCCAGCGGCGAGCCGGACGCCTCGTAGACCAGACCGAGCAACGGAATGACCAGAAACCAGTCCCCGGCGAACGAGATGAGCCGAGCCAGATACAGTCGTCGAAAGTCCGCGTTGTCGCGAACGAGGTCCCAGTACGCTCGGTAAGCGGCCATCCGGCTGACGTTAGCCAGGCGCTCGGGCAGGACTGGCGACTATGCGGCCGCCCATCCGGTGACGTCGACGGGTCGGACCACCACCCCCCCAACGACCGATGCTGGATCGGCGTACTGCGGGTAGCGGTCGGCGAGCAACGGAACGAAGCGCTCCGCGTCGGCGGCGGATGCCTCGGCACCCTTCCCGTTGATGCGCACCCACCACAGCCGGGACCAGTCATCGTCGTAGGCCTCGACGAGCAAAGTGCAACGCGGGTCGTTGCGAAGGTTGTCGAGCCGCTGTAGCCGGGTCGACGACTTCGTCTTCACCGTGTCGATGGGGATGAAGAGAGTGTGGTCTTCTTCGATGGCGAAAACCACAGGAACCAGATCGACACCCCGATCGGGGTGCAACGTTCCGAGAACGGCGTGTCGCGCCGCTCCGACGCGCTCCCAGGCCTCGGACTCGGTCATTCGCATCTGGTGATGGTACGTATGTAGGAGAGCCCCCTCCCCGCCTGCGGCGGTACTCCCGCGAAGAACCCCCCTCTCCGTTATTTTGGGGGTACTACCCCCGCCCAGGTGAGCAACGAGGGAGAAACGGTGCCTCAGGCCAGCTCGGGTAGCTCCGACAACTTGCCAAACCGGTTTCGGAACACGATATAGGCGACCAGTCCGGCCGGGATCGGAAGCCAGAACTGGAACATCCGATAGGCGAGCGTCGCCAGCAGCGCGTCCGAAGCCGGGATCCCGGAAATGGTCAACATGCCGACAAGGCCGGCCTCGACGAAACCAAGCCCGCCAGGAGTGATCGGGATCATGCCGAGCACCGCCGCACCCGCAAACGCCAACAGGATCAGGCTCGGGCGCGGGTTGGCCCCGATGGCAAACAGCGCAACGACGAGCGTGGCATAGTCGAGCAACCAGTTCAGGGTGGCGACGGCCAGGGCCCGCTGCCATCGTTTGCCAAGGGCAGCCACCACAAGATCCCTGCTCTCCACCAGCCCGGCTTCGGTGAACGACCATTCCCGGTTGAACCGCTTCCCAGACCAGCTGACCATCGACTCAATCATCTTCCCCAACATGTGGAGCGGTCGATCGAAGCGAACCAACGCCACCGTTGCGGTGAACATCACGATGAAGAGAATGGTGCCGGCGATCGCCACCGGCAGCATTCCCTGGGGAATCGGAGCCGAAATCGCCGCAATGATCAGCGCCACCGCCGGAAGCGCGAACAGCACCAGATTGGACAACACACCAACCGACGCCAAAGCGGCAGCGGCATGGGTCATCGGGATGCCAGACGCCGCCAGCATCCTGAAGTAGAACGCGCCGCCGGCGACGATCCCGCCCGGAGTCAGCTTCACCGCAGCGTTCGAGGTCAGCTGCGAAGTCGAGGCGACAAACCACGAGATCCCGGGTACGGCGATCCGGGTCAGCTCCCACAGAGCAACGAACGCCCCGGTCATCAACGCCGCCATGAGCAAAAACCACCGCCACTGGATGTTCTCCAGCTGTGGGGCCTGTTCGAAGACATCGAGGAGCCTCGGCAGGAACAGATACAGTGAGATCCCGCCGATGGTCAGGAGCACGATCCGCAACAGGAGCCGTCCCCATGCGAACGGCTGCGCTTGTGTCTCTTGGGCCTCTTG
>JACZST010000078.1 GCA_022574065.1 Acidobacteriota bacterium | reverse complement strand
TCCGGATCGCTCTCGGCTAGACCCTTTATGTACACATGGTCCCGTGTAAACAAACTTCTGACCGAACTTGGAAGGAGCTCGACTCCGAAAGAATCGTCAAAGACCACACCTCTTGGTCGGGCGAAATCCATCAATCGTGATGCCATGTTCAGCGATCGGCCGGAATAATCTAGTGTTCGGTCATTCGATGTGAGGCGACAAGCGGCTCCCCGAGAAAGGCCGATCCCGATGGAGTCCGGGACCTCGAAGTTGATCATTGGATCACCGGAGCAGAAAGAGCCGAACTGGTTCACGATCTCGATGCATTTCCGCACAGTCTCTGGCAAGTCATCTTGCAAGTTATGCTCAGAGTAGGGGACTATGATTAGCAACCCGTCGCCAGTCGGTTTGAAGAAGGAAGCGTCCGCGAAGTAATCCTCGATTATGTGTCCGTAAACTCGCTTCAAGAATATTGCGGTCTCTGGAGATTCAACGCGCATGCTGAATGAAGAGAAGCCTCGGATGTCGATGTTCGCCGCGATGACGGAGCCCGCCACGCTCAGCCGTTCTGTGGGGGTGTGCAATGACTGAAGCGGTCCAATGAGCGTGCCGATATTCCACGCATGAACGCGCTCCAGGGCGATCTCGATGCCTTTCCACTGGAGGATGTGATGCGCTTCCTCTCTGATGCGGAGCGGACCGGCGTCTTGCGCGTCGAGGCCGGACCGTATACGGGAAGGACTTTCTTCGCCGACGGGCGGATCACATTCGCCACGACCCGGACCGGCGACGGGTCGATCGCCGCTCTACGCGGGTTCTCAACGGTTCCCCAACGCGACCGCCGCGGACGAAACCCCGGTGGTCGGCGACCCCTGGCAGCACGGCCCCTCATCCTCCAGCAGGTGGTCGAAGTGCTTGTGAGGTTGCAGCGAGCCGGACGCGGTCGGTTCTGGTTCATCGAGGGTGTGGAGACCAAGGCCTACGGCACCGAGGAGGTCCAGAGACTCGATGTCGAGGAAGCACTCGAATCGGCGGCCCAGCGTCGCAAGGAGTGGGACGCTATCAAGGAACTGGTGCCGGACGGTACGTCAGAGTTCGCCATCCGGCCCAGGCTATCGGCGACGACAGACGAGGTCACAGTCGACGCGGCATCGTGGCAGGTGCTCGCTGCCATCGGCGCCGGGGCCTCCGTTCAGGAGGTGGCCGAGAAGCTCAAGCTGTTCGAGTTCGCTGCCGCCGGCCTCATCTCCGAGTTGGTTGAGGAGGGTCTTCTCGTTCCTGCCGATCAGACGGGGGAGATCGCAGAGGCGACGGTGCAGATCCGCGTCGAAGATGCCGAGTTCACCGACGACGTCGAGGTGCGGGCGGAGGACGCGGCGGGATAGAAGTACCAAGCTCCCAGTGGGAGCGCTCCTTGTTACCTGTCACTTTCTTCAACACGTGTACGTGACCCACTGCGTTCACCGAGACCTGGGGTCTCGGAAACCGCTAGCCGGGATCTAAGATCTGGGATCTGGGCAACCGGCCACCGGCCACCGGTATCCTGGGATCTCGGAACTGGGACCTGGGAACTTTGGCCCGCCTCCCTTTACGACTGCGTCGGTATCGGGTAGAACACAGACATGGAGCGCATCGTTGTCGATCTTCCCAAAGAGTGGCTCACGGTTGCCGACATCTGTGAGTACATGGATGTGTCTACGTTTGTGGTTACCAGCCAGCTGCGCAGCGGCGCACTGCCCGCAGTGAAATTCGGCCGCGAGTGGCGAGTAGCCAGAAGCGACTTCGAGGATTGGATCAACGAGCAGCGCGAGCAGCGTGACGCGGTATCCGAGGAGAGACGTGACCGAGTGGGATGACGCCTTCGAATCCGAGGGTGACCTCGACGCCGGCGACGCTGTCACCCCGCGCCACACCAAGACCCTCCGCTGGGCGATGCTGTGGTACATCGCCGTCAACCTCGCCATCGGTCTCCCTCTGTTGCTCATCCCGGTGCAGTTTCTCGACATCATCGGTGTCGACGACGCCGCCGCAGTCGAGGCGGGCGGTCTGCGGTGGATCGGGGCGATGCTGACGGCGTGGGCCGTTGCCGCGATCATCATCGTGCTCAGACCGGGAGGGCGGGCCTTCTTCGTCACCGCCGGTGCCCTTCAGATGAGTTTCGGCGCCGCCGCCCTTCTGTACTCGTCGGTGGTCGAGGAGCAGCTGGCGTCGCTGTGGTTCCATACCCTTATCACGGTCGTCTTTGTAGGGACGGCCGTGTATCTGTGGGTGGCGCGGTTCCGCGCCAAGGAAGCCTTCGCCATCGGGTAACCGCCAGGGCTATCCGATACTGAGTCCTCGGGACCCGCGACTTGCGACTTGCGACTCACGACTCACGACTTCTGGTCAGTCGTCGAGCCCGAGCGCTTGGAGCGGGGTGACGAAGTCGGCGTCGAGGAACGACGCCACTGCCTCATTCGTCACGACCCCCCCGGTGACGTTCACTCCAGGGATCAGCTCGGGGTGGGTCGCCAGGGCCTGCTCGAGTCCGCCGGCGAGGGAAACCGTGTACGGGAGGGTGGCGTTGGTCAAGGCGTAGGTCGAGGTGTTGGGCACGGCCCCGGGAATGTTGCCGACGGCGTAATGGACGACGTCGCCATCCATGTAAATCGGATCGGCATGGGTGGTTTCGATGGCGGTGGCGATGCAGCCTCCCTGGTCAATCGAGATGTCGACGACGACGGTACCCGGCTTCATCGCCGCGACGTGCTCGCGCGACACCACCACCGGAGCTCGCGCCCCGGCGACGAGCACAGCCCCGATGAGCAGATCGGTGGTCGGGACGAGCTCGTCGATGGCATAGAGCGACGAGCTGATTGTGACGATCCGCCCGTGGTACACCTCGTCGAGGTATCTGAGCTTTTCGACGTTCAGGTCGAGCACGATCACCTCGGCGCCCATGCCGGCCGCTACCGAGGCTGCATTCTTTCCCGCGTTGCCCGCGCCGAGGATCAGCACCCTCGCCGGTCGGACCCCGGCGACGCCACCGATCAATAGCCCGCGTCCTCCGGCTGGGCGTTCCAGATAATGGGCACCGGCCTGGGTGGCCATCCTGCCGGCGATCTCGCTCATCGGAGCCAGCAACGGAAGGGCGCCATCCGGTAGCTCGACGGTTTCGTATGCGATGGCGGTGACCCCACTCTCCAGAAGCCCCTCCGCTTCCGCGGGGTAGGCAGCCAGGTGGAGGTAGGTGAACAGCACCTGGCCCGGGTGAAGCATCTCGATCTCGCCGGGCTGAGGCTCCTTGACCTTCAGGATCATGTCGGCTGCGGTGAACACCTGCTCGGCGTCGGCGGCGATATCAGCCCCGACGGCGCGGAAGTCGTCGTCGCTGATCGACGAGCCGGAGCCGGCGCCGGTCTGGATGAGCACGTGGTGGCCGCCGGCTGTCAGCTCCCTGACACCGGCGGGCGTGATCGCCACCCGGTGCTCTTCGTTCTTGATTTCGGTCGGGATTCCTACGTTCACGGGCATCCTCCGTCCGGCATAGTCTTGCACCTCCCACACGGACAGAGCCGCCCGATGCCGTCGAGAACGCGAATTCATGGTTTGTGAGCAACTGCCTCTAGCCGCTCAACCGCCCACCCGGTAGCCTCGGTGGAGCCAGGCATAGGAGTGAGCATGCTCGAGCAGGCAACGGTGGATCGCCTCAGGCAGATGGACGGCCAGGGCTTTCCTGTACTGTCGCTCTATCTGGGGCTGGAGGCGGGGCCGGCCTCGCTGCGGTCGATTCCGACGCGGATCAAGGACCTGCTGTCGCCGGCGAAGGACATTCCGGATTCACTGCCTCGTCACCGACGTATGTCGCTGCGCGATGACATCGAGGCCCTGTCACGGGCATCGACCGTATTTGCTTCTGATCTGGGCAGGGCGGTTGCGGTCTTTCGATCCTCCGGCGCCGGCATCGATGAGTACATCGGGCTCCCCGGGCCGGTGAGAGATCGAGCAGTGATCGATGCCGCCCCCTACCTCAGACCACTCGATGCCATGCTCGAGCACTACCGCCGGTTCTGTGTCGTCGTCGTCGATCGCCGTTCCGCGTCCATCTTCCGGTTCCGGATGGACCGACTCGAGTCGTGGGAGGAGACGCGCGACGAGGAAATCAGGAAGGCCAACTATGGAGGCTTCTCGGGCTACGAAGAGCGCAGGGTGCGGGCCCACGCCGACGAGGTCCTCGCCAAGCACTACCGCGAGGTCGCGGCCAGGCTGGACGCGCTCGTCGACGAAGATCCCGGATATGACTTGTTGATCGTCGGAGGCCCGGAGGTTCACGCCGCCGGCGTCGTGGAAGACCTATCTCCCCGGCTCACCAAGCGCCTCGCCGGCACGTTCATCATCGATCCGCACACGATGACTCCGGCGACGGTACTGGTTCACAGCAAGCGAGTCGCCTCGGCCTACGAGAAGGGGGAGCAGGAGCGACTCGTTCGTCGGCTTCTGGATACGGCAGCATCTCGACGGGACGCTGTGATCGGCGTTGACGACGCCACGGCCGCGGTCAATCGACGCGCGGTGGCGACCCTGGTCGTACAGGCCGACCGCACGAATCCGGGAGCCGTATGCCATTCCTGCCGATGGATCTCCAGGCCCGAGGAGTCGGCATGCCCGTCGTGCGGCGGGACCATGCACCTCGTACCCGACATCGTCGATGCCCTCGGCGACTCGGTGCGCAACAGCGGGGGGAGTGTGCAGCACATCATCGTGGACACGCGTCTCGCTGAGTCCGAGGTCGGCGCGTTCTTGAGGTACCAAACAGCCATTGCCTGACTCGTGACCAGCGATCAGGGACCAGTCGTTGGGGCGGCAACTGGGAACTGGCAACTGGCAACTGGCAACTCTTGGATACGATCTAGTCGTGGCTCGAACTGTCGCCCTCATTGTCGCTAACGACCCTGGAAGCGGGTTCGTCGGTTCGAAATATCTGCGCCCGCTTGGCCCGGTGACGATGATCGAGCGTGTCGTCGCCGACGCGGCGGCGTGGCCGGTCGATGAGGTCGTGGTCGTGCTCGGGCCCGATGCCGACGAGATCATCGAATCAACCGATCTCGGAGAAGCAACCATCGTCATCGATCCGGAGTGGGAGGAGGGGATCGCCGCATCGCTGCGCGTTGGGATTGACGTGGTACGCCGCCAGCCTGTGGCCGACTGCCTCATCATCGGACTCGGGGATCAGCCGGGTATCAGTGTCGACTTGGTTGTCGACTTGCTTGAACGGTCCGGGTCGCAGAGGGCCGTCGTTCCGAAGTATCGGTATCGGAGAGGCTGGCCCGTGGTCGTCTACCACGAGTTGTGGGACCGGCTCCTCGGGTTCGAAGGGCCCGTCGACCTGCACGACATGTTGGAAAGCCACTCCGGAGATGTCGCAGAAGTGTGGGTCGACACCCTGGAGCCACCGCGGCTGCTTCATCCCTCGGATTTCCCTGCCCGAAGGCCCGAGGCTTGATATGCGACCCGCCAGCGCTTTGGGTAGGCTCCCGCGTTCCACCGTTTGACGCATATGGAGGGACGGGCATGGCTTCGATCACGGCGGTCGGTCTTCCGACTCGAGAGGCGACGAGGCTTCGCAAAAACGGAGTCCGCACCACCGATGCGCTCCTCAAGGTCGCGGCAACCAAGACAGGCCGTCGCAACCTCGCAGGGAAGACCAAGCTCGCAGAGCGCGACGTGCTCGGATGGGTGAATCGCGCAGACCTGATGAGGGTGAAGGGAATCGGTCCGGAGTACGCCGATCTCCTGGAGGTCGCAGGCGTCGACACAGTCAAGGAACTCAGGACGCGAAATGCAGAGAACCTGCTTGACGCGATGACCGACCTGAACACGCGGATGAGGCTGGTTCGTCGTCTGCCGACTACCGGCATGGTGGTGGGATGGGTTGGTGCGGCCAGAGAGCTGGAGCCGGTCGTCAAGTACTAGAGGCTCCACAGTTAGGCGCGATCCGGTCTGTGTCGGCGTGGCCGTTTGTGGAGCCGTGGCCCGAGCGGCCCGCTGCGAAGCGGCGAGAGCGGGGGAAATGGCGCTCCACAGATAGGCGCGATCCGGTCTGTGTCGGCGTGGCCATTTGTGGAGCCGTGGCCCCGAGCGAGCCGGAGCCGAGAGCTGGGAAAAGGTCCCCCGGACCCCCTTTTTTGCTGGTCTACGACCGCTCTATTTCTTCGCCGTAGAGGACGTCGAGGTCTTCTTGGGTGTCGAAGCCTTCTTGGCGGTGGCCGACGCCTTCTTCTTGGCATCTCCGTTGTCGTCGACCTCGATCTTCACGTTGTTCGAGGTCTTCTTGACCGTCGGATCGAACTGGTCGCGCCAGCTGGTCAACAACGTTTCGAGCTGGTCCCGAAGGTTGTCGACGGTCTCCTGGAACTGTTCGACATCCATCGTCTCCTGGAGCTGTTCGACGACTTTCGTTTCCTGCAGGCTGTTGGCGAGGTCGCGACCGGCTGACTCGAGATCCTCGAATGAGGTCTCGTTCACCAGCGACATACCGAATTCCCTGGCCTTCTGGCTCACTACGACGGGTGCGCCGAGAACGGCGTAGAGCATTTTCAGCGCAGCTTCCTGCTGCCGCTCGAGGGTCGAGGTCATGGTTTCTCCTATCCGTTGGTTCCGTTGGCGAAGCTGTTGTAGATCTCCGTCATTGCTTGCTTTTGTCCGGCCGTGAGAGCCTCGTCTTCTTCGATGGCCCCGATGATGTCGGGATGGTCCGCCCGATCGAGCAGACCAGCTCGCTCGAAGAGGTGCTCGGCGCGAAGGCCGAGCGCGGCTGCGATCGAGACGAGGATGTCGGCCGAAGGCCTACGGAGGCCGCGTTCGATCTGCGAAAGATACGGATTCGAAATCCCCGCCTTATCGGCGAGTTTCCGCAGCGACATCGCCGAGCGCTCACGCTGTTCCCGGATGAACCCACCGACCTCGCGTACGTTACGAGTCTTCACAGTGCTCGCAGAATAAGGCAGTCTGCTTGCTATTGCAAGCAGACTGAGTCGCAAGTGGCAAGTCGTAAATCGCAGGCCCGCAGAGGTCTGGGGTTCTTGCTTGCGTCTTGCGTCTTGTGTCTTTCGTCCCTTGCCCACGACTGAGCACTCGCGGTCCCCCTAGCCTGTCGCCATGGTTGGAGACGAAAGCTTGATTATCGTGATGCGGGCCGAAGCCACGTCAGATGACGTCGCCCACATCCTGGATCGACTCTCCGAGATCGATGCGGAGGCCCACGTCTCCGAGGGTGCGCAGCGCACGGTGATCGGCATCATCGGAGATCGCATCCGCGTGCAGCAGCTCCCCTGGGAGGCCTTCCCCGGGGTCGAACGGGCCGTCCCTGTGCTGAAGCCGTTCAAATTCGTCAGCAGGGAGTTCCAGTCCGAGGACTCCGTGGTAGCCGTAGGCACCGCGCTTGTCGGTGGCGGCAATTTCGCACCCATCGCGGGCCCGTGTGCCGTGGAGAGCCGCGATCAGCTCTTCGCTTCCGCGGAAGCGGTGATGAAGGCAGGGGCCACCATCCTGCGCGGCGACGCCTTCAAGCCACGCACCTCGCCGTATTCGTTCCAGGGCCTGGGTGAGGAGGGCCTCGAACTGCTGGCTGCGGCCCGTGAAGAGTTCGGCCTTCCCTTCCAGGTCGAGATCCTCGACCCCAGAGACATAGACCTCGTCGTGGCTTACGCCGACATGATCAGGGTCGGGACACGCAACATGTCCAACTACGCCCTGCTCTCGGAGCTGGGAAAGCAACCGCGTCCGGTCATGCTCAAACGCGGATTAACGGCGAGGATCGAGGAGTGGCTCAACGCTGCCGAGTATATTTTCAAAGAGGGCAACCACAACGTCATCCTGTGCGAGCGCGGAATCCGGACTTTCGAAACCGCCACCCGCAATACGCTCGACATCTCGGCGGTTCCGGTCGTCAAGTCACTGTCTCATCTCCCGATCATCGTCGACCCCTCGCACTCCGCTGGCCGGCGCGAGCTCGTCGCCCCGCTGGCGCGGGCCGCCGTTGCTTGCGGGGCCGACGGTTTCATGGTCGACGTCCACCCGTCGCCGGAGACAGCTCTCGTTGATGGTCCGCAGGCGATTCTGCCTGCGGAGTACGAGGCGTTGATGGATGACGTGCGTGCCCTTGCCGACGCCATGGGCACGCCGATCTGACCATTCGTGGCGCGGGCGCTCATTTCCGGTACCGGGCTCATTGGAGCATCGATCGGTCTCGGTCTCGGCGATGCCGGGTGGGAGGTCCTCGGCTGGGATCCCGA
>JACZST010000077.1 GCA_022574065.1 Acidobacteriota bacterium | reverse complement strand
CCGAGAACAAAAACCGCGCAAGGATGGCGATCTTGAGCAGTACCTCAGCGCTTCCGCAGTCGGAATCAATCTCGCGCAGTTCTCGCCGATCGCGCCGTTCGCGCCGGCGGAACCCCGGTTTTTATCGATGAAATCTTTGATCGTCGTCTTGAACTCCGGCTTGAACAGGCACGTGGCGTGATTGCCGCCCTCGATCAGGGTCCGCACGTACACGATGCGCTCGCCCTTCTTGCCCGAGATCTTGGCCCAGTCATCAGGATTGGTGGTGTTCGGCAGATCCTCGTGCTCGCGGAACTCCTGCCGGACCGCGTTTATCACATCGCTGGTCTTGAGCCCGGGAGGATCGCCCGCGATCTCGCGTTTGATGGCGTCCTTCTTGGCTCGCCTGATGATGTTCTCGATCATCGCCCCCGAGGCAAAGTCCTTGAAGTACAACACCTCACGATCGCCGTTCGCATAGGTGACCTCGAGGAAACGATTGTCCTCGGTCTCCTCGTACATCTTGTCCACCACGACGTCGACGAGGTGATCGATCATCGGTGCCGTGTCGCCACCGTAGCGCTTGAGCTCCTTCTGGTCGTAGGGGAGGTTGTGCTCGAGGTAGATCCGGAAGATCTCGCGGGCGGCGTCGCGACCAGGGCGCTGGATTTTGATCTTCACGTCGAGTCTGCCCGGTCGCAGAATCGCCGGATCGATGAGATCCTCCCGGTTGGATGCGCCGATCACGATCACATTCTTCAGCGCTTCCACCCCATCGAGCTCGGACAAGAGCTGGGGCACGATCGTCGACTCAACGTCGGAGGACACGCCGGTCCCCCTGGTCCGGAACAGGGAGTCCATCTCGTCGAAGAACACGATGACCGGCACACCCTCGTCCGACTTCTCTTTGGCTCGCTGGAAGATCAGTCGGATCTGGCGTTCGGTCTCGCCGACGTATTTGTTCAAAAGCTCAGGACCCTTGATGTTGAGGAAGTAGGACCGCGTATCCTCGCTGCCTTCCTTGGCGGCGACTGCCTTGGCCAGGCTGTTGGCGACCGCCTTGGCGATCAGCGTCTTTCCACATCCAGGAGGGCCGTATAGGAGCACACCCTTGGGAGCGGTGAGGTTGTAAGCGGCGAACCGTTCCTTGTAGAGGTACGGCAACTCGATGGCATCCTGGATGGTCTCGATCTGCTCGACGAGGCCCCCGATGTCGCGGTAGGTGATGTCGGGAATCTCCTCGAGGATGAGCTCCTCGACTTGAGGGCGGATCAACTTCTCGAAAATAAGTCCGGTCACGGGGTCCATGCGGGCGTGATCGCCAGGACGCAAGAATGTGCCTTGGAGGGATTCCGCCCGCTCGACCACCCGCTCCTCATCGGCTCTCCCTAATACGATCAGACGGTCGTCCTGGAGGGTCTCCTTGACCGTCACCACCTCGCCGCGCTGTTCATAGGTTCTGACATCGACCACGTTGAAGGCTTCGTTCAGGATCACTTCCTGGCCGATGCCGAGCGCCTTGATCTCGACCGTCGGCTCGACGTTCACCCGGAGCTTTCTGCCGTTGGCGTTGACATCGATCGTGCCGTCCTCGTTGACCCGAAGCACTGTGCCGAACGGGTTCGGCGGTGCGGTGAGTTTCTCGACTTCCTCCCTGAGAAGTGCAAGCTGCTCGCGAGTCTCCTGGAGAACGGCGCTGAGCTTCTCGTTCTGGCCGGCGGCCTGAGCCATCTTGCCGCGGGCCTCGAGCACGCGCTCTTCGAGCATGCGCACCCGGCGCGGCCCATCGTGGAGGCGGCTTCTGAGGACGTCGATCTCGTCCTCGAGCATACGAATCGTCGCCTCGAGCTGTTCAGCGTCCTGCCGGCTCACTATCCGCTACCTCCTCAGCAGAGTCGACGGCTCCGCCGCCTCCGTTTTCGAGTGTAGGCCATACTGTCATTTCGGCGTACGTATCAGAAGCCCTAAGCGGAACCGTGATGCCTGAACCGCGAATCTCAGGGATCGCTCTTGACCCGTACTCCGTATTACGTATCACGACAACCGGACAGGACGGTTCGTAATACGTTGTACGTAAATACGTAATACGCACTCGGCGTTAGCCGAGTGCCGGCACGATCGCCACCGCCAGCGACAACACCATCATCAGCACGATCACCCAGATGAGCACTTTCACCATCGTCTGGCGGTTGCGGAACATCAGGATTCTGACGCTGGGATCTCGAACTCGCCGACCACCGCGCCGCGCTGGATCACCCGGATGCCGATGGACTGACCAGCCTCTATCTCGGCTGAATAGATCAGGCGACGCTGTGGTCTGCGGCCGCGACCTATCCCCGCCAGCAATAAGGCGAGCCCGAGGGCTGCCCGCCGGTTATCTCCCCGCCTGGAGCCGTCGACCATGGTGTCGAAGCCAAGCTGGGCCCACGGGTGGAAGTGGTTTGCCCACCAGCGATCGATGAGAGCGACCAACAGTTTCATTGCTGGGTGTAGACCTCGACCGTGATCTTCTGAGTGCGGGATCGATAGATCTTCCAGCTGACGAAAACTACGGTTGCCAGTACCAGGCCGCCGATGACCCACCGCGAAGCGCCGCTCACGGTGGTGTCGACCACATCTTCGATTTCGCGGAGCTTGCCCTCGAGGTCGTCGCGCGTGATGGTGTTCGGTGTCATCCGCTCTCCTCCGCGGGCTTGGGCCCGAGCTGGTAGAGCACCGCTCCGAGCGCAGCGAGCCCGACCACGGCAAGCAAATACCCAAACGCTTCCCAATACGGGCTGTCGGGGAGGGTATCGACGATCGCCCGCATCCCGGCTACTGCCAACAGGATTATGGCGACCGCCCAGGCGAGCGCCGCCCCGAATGAGAACCCGCCGAGCCTGCGCAGCTCCTCGGCCCGCTCAACCGTCTCCTGACGCAGGTAAGCGCTAGCCAGCTCCTTGAATTCGGTGAGCAGGGCAGGCAGTTGTTGAAGACTCATAACTCTTCCGGGGGATGCGGAGATCCAGCGTAGCCGACCACGCCGTCGCTCAGGTTCGGTCGCATCCCTTCTAGAAGCGTCTCTTGCGAGCGGTACGCATGCCCCGGCGACCGCGAATGAGCCACCCGATCGCAAACCCGAAGGCGGTGGCGATCAAGATCCACAACACGATCTGGGAGCCGACGTACAGCAAATTACCCCTCCTGAGGGATGAACTCGATCCTACGGTTCTGTTCAGCCGTTGCCGTCGGCGACACCGGTTGCGTATCACCGTAACCGACAACGATGAAGCGGTCGGGAGACTCACCCTGGGTTACGAAGTAGTCGAGAACCGCCTGGGCGCGCCTCTCCGACAAGTCGAGATTGTGTTCCGGGGTGCCTGAAACATCGGCGTGGCCTGCGATCTCGACGGCGACATGTGGGAGCTCGAGCAAAGACAACAGGATCTCGTCGAGCAGCGTCTTCCCTTCATCGGTGAGGTCGGCCCGGTTCAGTTCGAATTCGACGACCTTGTCGCCGATGAGCTCGGTCAGCGTCTGGGTGAGCTCCTCGACCTCCTCTGCGGTAGCAACAGGGACGTCTGGGGGCAGGATGAGGCCCGGGATCACCTGGAACCCGTCGGCTTCCAGGGCAAGCGTGGCCGCCTCGCCTTCGTCGGTGATGTCTCGTTTCTCCTGTCGGGTCTCAACCTCACCCGAGGTGAGCACGACCTTCCCGGAGGGGTTGATGATGAGTTCCCCTTCGTCGAGGCCGGCGGCGAGCGAACGGAGTAGCGCCACCGCGTTCCCGATCCAGTCGGTGTCGTCCGCAAGGCCCTCGATCCGGGCGAGGTCTTCGATGACGACAACATCGGATGCGTCTACCGAAATGAACAGCGCCTGCTCCTCTTCATCGGCGAAGCCTGCCGGCTCCGTCTCGAGGTAGCTTTGGATGGCCTCCGTCGACACGTCACCGCTGATGGTGAGGGTGCCATTGGCCCAGGCAAAGGTCATCACCCGGCCGCTCAGTGCGATCGGGTCGATATCCGACACCTCGACGACAAACAGAGAGGACGTGTCGATCTTCCCGACCCCGTTGAGGGCGGCGACCGCCGCCGTGGCATCGTCTCCCGACTGCGTTTCGAGGTAATAGCCTTGCAGCGTGACGTCGAATCCGGTCACGGCGGCCGTGATGCCCTGGAACCCGGCGATGCGAAGGGCCCGTTCGGTCCGCGCCTCCAGATCTCCCTGGATCGCCCTTGTCCCGAAGAAGGCTGCCGACGCTGCGATGAGGATGAAGATCATCACGCTCCCGGCAACGAAGGCAGACCGGGAGACGACCTGATCTGCCTCACCAGGTGGTCCGAACGAGGGCGGGCGATCTCCGGACCTATTTCCCATGGTCCTGCCTCGATCCGTATTCAGTTGTTGGAGTCGTTTTGTCGTCGATCTCGACATCGACATGCCTCCGAGCGTACTGCTGCCTTAGATATCGGCCGTATCGCAGCGCCGATACACCACTAATCGATATGACGATCGGCTGCCGTGGTGAGGTTCCCGCCCGAAGCGTGCACCTAGGTGACCGGATCGCGCCCTCATGCGGAGCCGCCTATTCGTCGAAGAGTCGGCGGATGGCGTCGTGGTCGCGTAGGCCGTTGGTCATCATGTCGTCGGTCGCTTCCTTTAAGGCCCGCAAGCGGCTGGACAGCAACTCAAACTCGTCGCGAACCTGGGTGAGGCGTTGCACAGAACGATTCCGTTCCGCCTCGTAAACCTGAGAGGCGCGTTGCTCGGCGTCACCGATGATCTTGTCGGCTTCGGCCTGGGCTGTGGCAATGATCCGGCGGGCTTCGATCGTCGCACCCTCGGTACCGAGCGTTTCGCCGGGCACCGGTGATGACAGCAGTCTCATGCGTCATCCTTCCCTTGCGTTGCCCTCCGATCCCCTGCCAGCCGTGATACCAGTGTATGACGACTGCGCTGCGCGGTCAATAGGAGCTTTTGACCACTTTCTGCGCGCACAAACCCGTCGGAGGTGCGGTCTACGATGATTCGGTGACCTTGCTCGCCCAGCTCGGTACCGGAGACTGTGAGGCGATTCACCTGGAGTGGCTCAAGCAGCCGGTGAACGCTTGGTCCAGTCTGGCGTTCGCCGCCGTCGGTCTCGCCGTCTTGGCGAGTGCCCGGTCGGCGACCGGGGCGGAGCGAGCCAACCGTGTGGTATTTGGCTTGCTGCTGAGCGCAACAGGGATCGGCAGCTTTCTGTTTCACGGGCCGCAGCCGGACGCCGCTCATTTTCTCCACGACCTCACGCTCGTGGCCGCCCTATGGTTTCTGGTGGTCGTCAATACGGCCGGGGCGTTTGTCGCTACACGACAGACGGCCGCCGCGGCTTTCCTCGCAGGCGTTCTCGTCCTCGCGCTCGCCCTGCTCATCAGCCCAGGGATCAGCAATGCGCTTGCCGGCATCGTCATCATCCTGCTGATCGCTTCGGATGTCGCCACCCGGACGCGTACCGCACCGAACCGCTTGTGGCATGCCATGGCCATTGGAGTTCTTATCGCCGCCGTCGCCCTCAACCTCGCCGGACGGACCGACGCTCCCTGGTGTGACCCGAGCACCCTGCTCCAGGCACACGCAGGGTGGCATGTGCTCGCCGCGGTCTTCCTCGGGATCTATTTCATGGCCACCGCTTCGGCGAGGAGCAGGATCGGAGTGGGGATGTCGTGACCGGAGCCGTGACCATCAACGATGTGCGAGCCGCCGCCGACCGGATCCGCCCCCACATCCACCGCACCCCGATCATGACCGCTTCGTCGCTAGACGCTGCCGCCGGGGCATCGATATTCGCCAAAGCGGAGAATCTGCAGAAGGTCGGTGCGTTCAAGGCCCGCGGTGCCACCAATGCCGTGTTGCTGCTCGATGATGTCCCCGGCGTAGCCACCCACTCCAGCGGCAATCACGGCCAAGCGCTTGCCTACGCAGCAGGAATACGAGGCCTGCCTGCCTGGGTCGCTATGCCGAGAACCTCCAATCCACTGAAAATCGCCGCGGTCCGCGGCTACGGTGCCGAGGTTGTGCTGTGCGACCACGCCGACCGTGAGGAGGCCGCGCAGCGTCTCGTCGAAGAGCACGGGGCGGTGCTGGTGCATCCCTTCGATGATGCCAACGTGATCGCCGGTCAGGGGACCGCCGCCCTGGAACTCGTGGAGCAGGTCGACGATCTCGACATCATCATCGCCCCAATCGGGGGCGGAGGATTGTTGGCCGGTACGGCAATCGCTGCCATGCCGGCCCAATCCGCGATCACCGTTGTGGGTGCGGAGCCGTTCGCCGTCGATGACGCCTACCGCTCGTTGGCTTCCGGCGAACGGCAGCCGGGCGTCTCCGACCCGCAAACGGTTGCCGACGGGCTGCTGGTCGGGATGGGAGTCATGCCGTTCGACATTCTGTCCGGGCTCGGTGTAGAGATCCTGCGCGTCGAGGAGGCCGATATCCTCAGCGCGGCAGCATTCTTCCTCGAACGCATGAAGCTGGTCGTCGAGCCATCGGGTGCAACCGCGTTGGCCGCCATCTTCACCCACCCCGATCGGTTTGCCGGGCGCAGGGTCGGCCTCATCGTGAGCGGAGGAAACACCGATCTCGCCTGGTACGAGCCGTCAAGTCCGTAGTCCGCCCTTCGTAATACGTAATACGTGATATGGCTTCGGTTTCGGATGCTGAACCTACGTAATTCTCGACAGGTCGGTCAGCGCGGTGGCGAGCCGGGGCCGGGCCTCGGCGAGAGCGGTAGACGCCCGCATCTCGTGGTCCCGCGCCGCGGCGAGTTCGGCACCTTGCTCTGCCTCCTCAGAGGAGCCAGATTCCGCGGCGTGGGCTGAGTGACGCGCATCGGATCGCTCGATCACGGCTGCGTACGTCTCCTTCAACGAACCGACGGCGCCCTGAGCGGCGCGCAGCGCAGGCGAGTTGGGAGCGGCGGCGGCCTCCAATGCGTAGAGATCGGCAATGGCTTGGTCCATCCGATCAGCAAGTTGGCCCCAGATCCTGGCTTGCTCGGCGTCGGTGGCCTGACCGATGGTTCCCTCGAACTCGGCATCGCCATGCCAGATCGCCAGCTGCTCGGTGAGGTTGTCGTACAGCCACCGCGACTCTGCATACCCGCTCTGGGCGTGGGTCCTCCACACCGGCACCACCGCTGTCGCCGGCGTTTTCTTTCTCCTCCCCGCGAGCAGGGCGATGATCAGGATGAACAAGGCACCCAGCACGATCAGCAGCACCCACCACGGGGTCTCACCTGTGTCGGTGTCAGGGGCCACCGTGGTTTGCGCAGGGGGCGCAGTCGTCTCTGCCGGAGGGGCAGTCGTGACGGGTGTGTCGGGCAGGGTCGGCTCCACGGTAGGGCCGGTGCCCTCACCTGACCCATCGCAGCCGGCAACCAGGCTGCCGACGATCAACAGCACGGCCAGGACCAGACCGATACGCACCCACTTGGTCATGTCACCCCTTGAGACTGGACGGCGCCGCAGTGTAGGAGCACCAGAGGCTCCGCAAATGGCGCGCGACCAGGTCTTTGTCGGCAAGGCCATTGGCGGAGCCGTGGCCCGAGCGGCCCGCCGCGAAGCGGCAAGAGCGGGGAAAATCGCGCTCCGCAGATAGGACGCGATCAGGTCTTTGTCGGCAAGGCCATTGGCGGAGCCGTGGCCCGAGCGGCCCATAGCCAAGAGCGGGAAAAAACGCTCCACTTCTGTCGAAATGACCGGTAACCGATCGCGGCGGGCGGTCTACAGAGCGCCTGGCATCCAGTCGCTGAGCTGGAAGGTCTTTCTGGTGGTCAATGCGTGCTCCATCAGCTCGTCTGGGACATCGGCAACCGATCTGGCAACGGATGCTTCGCCGGCGCCGGTGGCGACTGGCTGCCCGCCGCCCATTTCCTGCTTCTCTTCCAGGCCATAACCAGCTTCGAGCTTCGTAGCCGCAGCGGACTCTACGCCAGCATCGGTCTGAGCGGCGCCATCTTATTCCTGGCGAGCCAGCATGCCGTAGACCCGTTCTTCGGCATCTTCCTTACGGGATTCGCCACGCTGCTGCTGGCCTTTTTCGCGGTGTCTTTCCTGGCGGACCAGCTCCGCGACGTCGAGGTCCGATGGTTCGGCAGCCGCTTCTCCTTCGGTTGGTTCTGGTGCGTCGTTTTAAGCGTCGCGCTGGCGGTATCGTTGGGAGTCTTCCTCCTGCTCCCCAAGGGTCTGAGCGGGACCGAGTACGCAGCCCATGCATCCGCCCTTCCGGTCCGTGCCACAGCACCGACAGCCGAGTTGGAGGCCCTGGCGCGGAGCGGTCCGGTGGACGTTCAGGGACCCCTGAACCAGCCAGACGACCCGGCGTCGGATGACACTCCCAAAGACGCGGATGCGAGTGTGGCGGCCGCTCCCGACTCCGTCCCCTCGACGGAGCCCCCGGCGGTGGATGGACCAGCCACCGTTCCACAGATGGAGACCGCGG
>JACZST010000076.1 GCA_022574065.1 Acidobacteriota bacterium | reverse complement strand
TCGCTTACCAGCCGACGGACGAGGATGTGCACACCGCGGTGGAGCGCCGCCTGGTGGAGCTGGTGGGGGACGTCGGGAAGAAGGTGCACACCGGCCGCAGCCGCAACGACCAGGTTGCCCTCGACCTGCGGCTCTACCTGCATCAAGCGGCGACGGGTCGCATGGGCGACATCGGCCGGCTGGTTTCGGTGCTCACCGATCGTGCCGAGGAGGTGGCAGACGTCGTGGTCGCCTCCTACACCCATCTCCAGCAGGCCCAGCCGGTGTCGCTGGGGCACCCGCTGCTGGCCTACGCCTGGATGCTGCTGCGGGATCGGGAACGTTTCGCCGACGCCGCAGCTCGGATCGGGGTCTCACCGCTCGGGGCTGGCGCCGGCGGTGGCAGCACGCTGCCGCTGCGTCCCGAGGTGGCCGCGGCCGAAGTCGGGTTCGATACGGTCTTCACCAACTCTCTCGACGCGGTGGCGAGCCGGGATTTCGTCGCCGAGTACGTATTCGCCTGTGCCCAGGCCATGGCCCATCTGTCCCGGTTCGCCGAAGACCTGGTGCTGTGGTCCAGCGCAGAGTTCGGCTGGATCACCATCCCGGACAGCCACGCCACCGGCTCTTCGGCCCTCCCCCAAAAGAGGAACCTCGACGTCGCCGAGCTGGTCCGATCACGGGCCGGCGTCGTCATCGGCGACCTGACCGCCATGCTCGCCATGCAGAAGGGCCTGCCACTCGCCTACAACCGGGATCTCCAGGAGGACAAGCGTGCCGTCTTCCATGCCGACGACACCGCCTCTGGGTCGCTGGCGGTGCTCACCGAGCTGTTGGGCGTCATCGAGTTCCACCCGCCGCCACCGGCACCGGAGACGGTCGCCTTGCTGGTGGCCGAGCGCATGGTGTCGCGCGGTGTTCCGTTCCGAGAGGCCCATCAACAGGTGGGGGCCCTGCTGAGCCGGCTGGATGTCGACGGACGCAGCCTCGGCAACGTCGGTGAGAAGGATCTCGAGGGGAGCGTGATCACGCTCGCCGATGTTGAGCCGAGTGATCCGTACGAGGCGGCTCGCAGCCTGCAGAGCCCAGGCAGCGGCAGTCCACAGAGCGTCCTGGCTCAGGTGGCGGAGCTCCGCGACCTCATCGACGCGGCGCAGCAAGGCTAGAGGCTCCGCAAATGGGGCGCGATCCGACCCGAGTCGACGAGGACAGGCCCGCCGCGAAGAGGCAGGAGCGGGAAACGAAGGCGAAGCGGATGCGATCGCCGTGCCTCGACGACCAGAGAACTTCGCTGAGCCGGGGCCCGAGCGGCCTGCCACGCAGTGGCAAGAGCGGGAAAACAAGGGCTCCACCTCTGCCGCGACGACCGGTCACCTATCGGTGCACTCTCTAGCCGAGGGCGGGCATGAAGCGTGGGCGGGACGACTCGTAGGTGTCGATGTCGGCGACGGATTGCAGCGTGATGTCGACCTGATCCCAGCCATTGAGCAGGCGCTCCTTGACATGGGGATCGATTTCGAAGCTGGCGGTGAAGTCGCCGGATGACACCCGCTGGGCGGGCAGGTCAATCGTCACCGAGTTGGCAGGATCGGCAGCAAGCTTGGCGAACTCCTCTGCGTCGTCGTCGGCGAGCACCACCGGCAGCAACCCGTTCTGGTAGCAGTTGTTCTCCAGGATCGGTCCGAACGAGGGCGCCAGGATCGCCTCGAACCCTGCGTCGGCCAACGACCACACCGCGTGCTCTCGGGATGAACCGCAGCCGAAGTTGGGACCGGCAACGAGCACCGCCGCCTCCGCATACTCCGGCCGGTTGAGCACGAACCCCGACACGACCTCGCCCTCCTCGTCGTGGGCCCAGTCGTAGAACAGGTTCGGCCCCAGGCCGGTGCGTTTCACGCCTTTGAGGAACTGCTTGGGGATGATCTGATCGGTATCGATGTTGGCGTGAGGCAACGGCACCATCTGACCCTCGACGACGGAAACCGGCTTCATTGCCACGCCCTGACGTCGACGAGGTGTCCGGCAATCGCTGCGGCGACGGCCATCTGCGGGCTCATCAGGTGGGTTCTCCCGCCGCGACCCTGTCTCCCCTCGTAGTTGCGGTTCGACGTCGAGGCGCATCGCTCTCCTGGCGACAGAATGTCGTCGTTCATGGCGAGACACATCGAACAGCCGGCGTCGCGCCACTCGAACCCGGCCTCCTTGTAGATGCGGTCGAGGCCCTCCTCCTCGGCCTGCAGCTTCACCAGCCCGGAGCCGGGCACCACCATGGCGCCGACGTCGGGGTGCACCGTCCTGCCCTGGATGACCTCGGCCCCGGCGCGGAGGTCCTCGATCCTGGCGTTGGTGCACGAGCCGAAGAACACGCGGTCGATCCCGATGTCCGTCATCGCCGTTCCCGGTTCCAGATCCATGTACTCGAGGGCACGCCGAGCGCTGTCCCGCTCCAGCGGGTCATCGAAACTGTCCGGTGAAGGGACCCGGCCGGTTACCTCGACGACCTGGGCAGGGTTGACGCCCCAGGAGACAAACGGCTCCAGACCGGTCGTATCGATAACGACCTCGCGGTCGAATACGGCATCGGCATCGGAAGGGATGGTCTCCCAGTACGCAACCATCTCCTCCCAGAGGCCGCCCGTGGGCACATACGGCCTGCCTTCCAGATAGGCGAAAGTCGTGTCGTCCGGGGCGATCATTCCCGCCACTGCCCCGGCCTCGATGGACATGTTGCACACCGTCATCCGGCCCGCCATGGAAAGGCCGGTGATGGTACTTCCGCGGTACTCGATGACCGTCTCATGACCACCGTTCACACCAATTTCCCGGATGATTCCGAGGATGACGTCCTTGGCAGTCACGCCGAGAGGAAGGTCTCCGTCGACGGTGACTGCCAACGAGCCGGGCTTGGCCCGTGGCAGGGTCTGGGTGGCGAGCACATGCTCGACTTCCGAGGTACCGATGCCGATGGCCAGCGCTCCGAAGGCACCGTGGGTCGAAGTGTGCGAGTCGCCACATACGATGAACATGCCGGGCTGGGTGAGCCCCTGCTCGGGGCCGATGATGTGGACGATGCCTTGGCGCAGATCGTCGACGCCGAACAGCGTGATGCCGTGCTCCTCGCAGTTCTGCTCGAGCGCTTCGATCTGGTGCCTGGACAGCGGGTCGCTGATGCCGAGTTCCCGCCCCACCGTCGGGATGCCGTGGTCGACGGTCGCCATGCTGAGGTCGGGTCTCCGCACCCGGCGCCCGGACAGCGCAAGGCTCTCGAAGGCCTGCGGAGACGTCACCTCATGGATGAGGTGCATGTCGACATAGAGCAGATCGGGCTCGCCGGGGGCGCTACGGACGACGTGATCGTCCCAGACCTTGTCGAGCATCGTTTGTGGCTGCTTCATGAGAGTTGGGAATCTTAGGTCTTGGTCAGAGACTGCGGAGGTGGGCTGCCACGGGTACAGCACCATTGTGGGTCGTCATTGGTGCCGTGAGATCGTGGTTCCCAGCTCCTGGTCGGTCATCGCAACGAGCAGGGAATGGGGTGTCGCGGCGTTGACGATGTGGGCCGATCCGACGCCGCCGTGCACCGCAGTCAGGCAGCCCTCGAGCTTGGGAAGCATCCCATCCCGGATCGACCCCTGCTCGATCAGGGCCTCGATCTGGGTATCGGTCGCCTTCGCGGTGAGCGAGCCGGGGTCGGAAACATCCTCGAGCAGACCATCGACATCGGTCAGGTAGATCAGCTTGGCGGCATCGACGGCGGCGGCGATCGCACCGGCGACAACGTCGGCATTGATGTTGTAGGCCTGGCCCGCCTCGTCGGTGCCGATGGTTGAGACCACGGGGACGAGTTGTTCGGCGAGCAGGCGCTCGAGGATATGGGGATTCACGGCCTTGACATTGCCGACGAACCCCAACTCCGGATGCCTCTGCTCTGCCAGGATGAGCCCGGCGTCTTCGCCGGACACGCCGAGGGCGATCGGCCCGTGTCGGTTGATCTCGGAGACGATGTCGCGATTCACCTTTCCGACGAGAACCATCCGGGTGATCTCGAGGGACTCGGCGTCGGTGACCCGGTGTCCTTCTATGAACTCGGTTTCCTTGCCGAATCGGTCGAGCACCTCCGAGATCTGCGGTCCGCCGCCGTGAACGACGACGCATCGGATCCCGACCGAGTGCATCAAGACGACGTCGCCGGCGATTTGACGAGCCAGCTCAGGATCGGCCAGAGCGCGGCCTCCGGTCTTGGCCACGATCGTCTGCCCGCGAAAGCGCTGAATATGTGGAAACGCCTGACTCAAAATGGCTGAGGCTCCGGGGCTGTCGGTCATGGATAGACCCCGGCGCGCGCCAAACCCGATGCCTCATCGATGCCGATCGCCAGATTGGCGCACTGAATGGCCTGCCCGCTCGCTCCCTTGACCAGGTTGTCCAGGGCGGCGATGGCGATGACCCAACCGGTGCGTTGATCGCGCCGCGCCGTCATGTGGATGGCGTTGGATCCCAGCGTGGCCTTGGTGGTTGGGATTCCTGTCAACACCGAGACAAACGGTTCGCCGGCATAGCGCGAAGACATCGTCTCCAGAAGAGCCTCCGTGTCGTGGTCACCGCTCGGCCGTGCGTAGCAGGTCGCCAAGATGCCCCGGGTCATCGGGGCCAGATGGGGGGTGAACAGCAACTCCGCCTTTTCTCCTGCGACGCGGGTCAAGATCATCTCCATCTCCGGTGTATGACGGTGTGTCAGGAGCCCGTAGGGAGCGAAGGTCTCATTCACCGCGGAGAACGATGTGCCTGCCGTGGCGCCGCGACCTGCGCCGGAGACACCGCTTACTCCATTGACCACGATCCCGGTCGGTTCGATGAGACCGGCCACCAGCAGCGGGGCCAATGCCAGCGTCGCTGTCGTCACGTAGCAGCCGGGGACGGCGATGGCTGCCGCCCCCCGTAGTTCGTCGCGGAACAGCTCGGGCACCCCGAGCACGAAGTCGGCGAGCAGCTCCGGCGCCGGATGCTCCCAGCCGTACCAGGTTGGGTAGAGGGCGGGGTCGTCCAGCCTGAAGTCTGCGCCCAGGTCGATGATGTGCTTGGCGACGAGGTGGGGGATCACCTCCTGAGATACACCGTGGGACAGGGCGACGAACACGATGTCCAGCCCTTCGGGGACCTCCTCCCAGTGACCGAACTCCATCGTGGGGTAGTCGGCGGCCAGGCTCGGGTAAAGGGAACCGACTGCGACGCCTGCCTGGCTCTCGGCCGATGCAAACGCAATCTCAAAGGAAGGGTGCTGGGCGCACAGGCGCATCAGCTCGGCGCCGGCGTAACCAGATGCTCCGAGAATGCCAACCCGATGGCCGTCTGTCGAGCTCATGCCCTTCCTCGCCGCGGTCTCGCCGGGGCGAGTGCTTCGAGCCTTCGCCCCGTCGCACACGGCCGTGGGCGTCTATGGTGGTCGCTTTCCCCGTCGGGTTCGGACTGGTCTTTTGGCACTAACTGGATGTTATTCTCTAACATTGCATAATACTCAGTAGTTGTCAGATCGACACCGAGACCTAGCCAATCCAAATACAGGATTCGTCATGAAAAGAGCCAATTCAACGCCTTCGATGTACGTGGGGGAACGGTGAGCGTAACCGCACCGGGTGGCTTCGTCGCCAGCGGCGTGTCTTCTGGAATTCGCAGAAACGGCCGAAAGGATCTGGCGATCGTTCGATCGGTGCCTCGGGCAACAGGCGCAGCCATGTTCACCACCAACCAGGTGCAGGCAGCACCCATCCGGGTGTCGAAGTCTCATCTGCGCAGCGCCCAGCCACAAGCTGTTGTGATCAACTCGGGGGTGGCCAATGCTGTCAACGGAGCCCAAGGAGAGTCGGACGCCATCACAATGGCTTCGGAAACCGCAGCCTTGCTGAGCCTCTCGCTCGAGGAGGTATTGGTGCTGTCCACCGGCCTCATCGGCGTACCGCTTCCGATCGACAAGATCAGCAAGGGTCTGCCACAGGTGGTGGCGAGTCTGAGCGACGAGGGCGGGATCGATGCTGCGAACGCGATCATGACCACCGACACCCGGCCCAAGCACTCGGTGGCCGCCACCGACGATTTCGCCGTCGGCGGGATCGCCAAGGGCTCCGGGATGATTCATCCCGCACTTGCCACCATGCTGGCGGTGGTCACGACCGACTACGCCCTCGTCCCCGACCAAGCCTCAGAGTTTCTGCAAGCTGCGGTCGAGTCGAGTTTCAATCGAATCTCCGTCGATGGAGATACTTCCACCAACGACGCGGTCATCCTGCTGGCCAATGGCGCCGCCGAGGCACCTCGTGTCGACACCGAATTCGAATCGGCGCTCCAGCAGGTTTGCCGCGATTTGGCTCGCCAGATCGTGGAGGACGGCGAGGGAGCCACATTGTTGATCGAGATCCGGGTGAGTAGCGCCGCCACCGATGAGGATGCCGTTGCCATTGCTCGACAAATCGCCACCTCGAGCCTGGTGAAGACCGCGGCGTTCGGCAGAGACCCCAACTGGGGTCGTGTGATCGCCGCCGCCGGAACGGCGACCTCTGACCGGGGCCCGGCAAAGGTCGACGTCGATCGACTCGAGCTGAGCTTCAACGGCACGGCGCTGTTCAGCAATGGCCAGCCCACCGGTGGTGAGCCGGACATGGACACCCAGGTGCTGAAGATCGACCTCGATCTGGGGATCGGCGACGCTGGTGCGAGCTATCTGTCGACCGATCTCACCAGGGAGTATGTGAGCATCAATGCCGACTACACCACCTGAGCCTGCCTCGGGTCCAGGATGAGCAAGCGCTCCCGCCAGGCGGAGATTCTGAGTCTGATCGAGCACCGGGACATTTCTACCCAATCCGAGATAGTGGCTGCGCTGCGTGAGGCAAGCATCGAAGCCGCCCAGGCCACGATCTCACGCGACATTGCCGAGCTGGGCTTGGTGAAGGTGCGTGGAGACGGGCAGCGGATGATCTATGCAATGCCAGGCACCAAGGACAACGACCGGATCGTCGTGCTCTCCCGGGCCTTGCGACGCTGGGCGTCCTCGATCCGGGGGAGCAGCAATCTCGTGCTGATCGGTACCCCGGCTGGTTACGCCTCCGCCCTGGCCCAGGTGATCGACGAGGCGGGCCATCCCGATGTGCTTGGGACGGTTGCCGGGGACAACACCGTGCTGGTCCTTGCCGATGACGGTGTGACCGGTGACCGACTTGCGACCGAGCTGCTCACGCTGGCCGAGCCCGGCAGTCGTGTGCACGGCGCTTCGTGAGCGTGGCTGCTCGTAGGGTGAACCCAGCAGCATGAACCCGATCTCGGCATCACTGCTCCCCGACACTGCCGCCACATCGAGCAATGATGTGTTGACGATCGGTGGGGTCGACACCGTCCAACTGGCGGCCGAATACGGCACCCCGCTGTTCGTGTACGACGAGGCTCACCTGCGCGCACGATGCCGGGAAGTGGTCGCCGCCTTCGGGGAAGGAGCGGTGTACGCCACCAAGGCGTTCCTGTGCACCGCCATGGCCCGACTCGCCCACGAGGAGGGGATGCGTCTCGACGTGGCTACGGGAGGAGAGTTCTCGGTTGCCCGAGCCGCCGGAGTACCCGCAACGGACCTGGTGTTCCACGGCAACAACAAGAGTCTTGCCGAGCTGCGAATGGCGCTCGAACAAGAGGTCGGGTGTTTGGTCGTCGACTCGTTCGACGAGATCGACCGCATCGAGACGCTGATCGGCGACGGGCTCAAACCCCCCGAAGTCCTCATCCGCATCACGCCCGGAGTGGAAGCGCACACGCACGAGTTCGTGCGGACCGGCCAGGACGACTCGAAATTCGGGTTTACCGTCTCCACCGGTGCCGCTTCCGCGGCGGTAGCACACGCCGAAACATCCCCGGCGATGATCCTGCGGGGCATCCACGCCCACATTGGCTCCCAGGTGTTCCGCAGCGAATCGTACGCCGAAGCCCTGGGCGTTATCGCCGCGTTCACCGGACCGGACCGGTTCGAGGAGGTCTCGATCGGCGGGGGGCTCGGGGTCGCATACGTGGAGGGAGAGGAGGCGCCGACGATCACCCGGTGGGCGGAGACAATCAGAGCCGCTGCCGCCCAACACGGCCTCCAATCGAGGATCTCGGTCGAGCCGGGCAGGGCGATCACCGCCTTGGCGGCAGTGACCCTGTACACGGTGGGCACCATCAAGGTCATCCCGGGGATCCGCACCTACGTGGCCGTCGACGGCGGCATGAGCGACAACCCCAGACCGGTGCTCTACGGGTCGGGCTACGAGACCTTTCTCCCCGGTGCCGTCGAGGCCCCCAGAACCCAGCAGATCAGGCTGGTCGGGAAGCATTGCGAAACCGGCGATGTGCTCGTCTCCGCCGGCTGGCTGCCGGCAGGCGTTGAGGTCGGTGACATCGTGGCAACCCCGGTGACCGGGGCGTACGGCCACTCAATGGGCTCGAACTACAACAAGGTGCTCCGTCCTGCCG
>JACZST010000075.1 GCA_022574065.1 Acidobacteriota bacterium | reverse complement strand
CCGGCGCGCAGAAACCCCTGGGATATGTAGGAATCCCAAGGGTTTCCTTCGTAGCGGGGGCGGGATTTGAACCCGCGACCTTCGGGTTATGAGCCCGACGAGCTACCAGACTGCTCCACCCCGCGTCGCGGCGGAGAGTATACGAAACACAAGGGCCTATCGCGATGTCGGTCCCATGCGCCTCAGGTGGGCGCGCAACGCCGGTATCACCAGCAGATCCTTTACCCGACCGACTGCTTCCTTTGATCGAATCACGTCTTCCAGGCTCGCGACCGGCACCTCGTAATCTTGGTAGCTCACATAACGCCTGTTCTGAACCAGGTCTTCAAAGCCAGCCGTACCTGCAGGTCGCACCCAAATGTCAAATGGGCCGGCGCTCGTCGTGAAGGTCGCAGCGAGCATCGACGCCAGCCATTCGGCCGTGACACCACCGGGGACCTCGACTCCGTCCGGTGGTCCGTCGACCACTCGGAACCGGGCCTCGAGTTCGATCAACGCATCGGCGAGACGAGCCAGGTTCTCCGGATCAACAGACGGCGTGATGTCGATGTCGCGTGTCGGGGGAATCGCCACGTCATAGAGCTCCGCGGCGAACCCGCCAATGATCACGTAGTCGACATCATGTCGATCGAGGGCAGCCAGGATGGCATCCACGTCGACGTCGGGCGTCGGCATCTAATGCCCTCGTACCCGGCGGAGCCGGGCCTCCTCGGTGCGCCGCCGGCGTGTGACTTCGAGTTCGGCGCGTTGCGTGGGAGGGAGCGACGCCAGGAATTGTTCCAAGCCCTGGTCGTGGTCGTCGACCGGCTTCAACTGGATCCGCATTTCAAAACCGGCCGCGCCGAGCAGTTTGATCAGCGTTGGCATCATCGGCTCCTTGCGACCGGTTTCGTAGGCGGAGATTGCCTGCTGAGTAACGCCGGCGTGATCGGCCAGCTGTTGTTGGGTGAGGCCTGCTCGATCACGCGCTGTGCGGAGAAGCCCGGCCGCCAGTGTCGGGGCGGGGTCGTACTTTCCCATACCCACATTCTATCACAACCTAGTGCGTGTATACACTGCATTTGGATGTAAACATACGTTCATAGGTAGGCTACTTCAGGGGCAGGTTCTCCGCGTACTGGACTCCGGTGTCGATCCAGCTGGCCAAGTCCTCGTCTGCAGAGAGTCCCTCGGCGGCGACCAGTACCCAACCGGCCATAGGGCGTCCCGACAGGTCGAAGGGCCGAACATGGGGTCGAGCCATCGCCGCCCCGTCGTTCTCCTTGCCCACCCGGACCATCAACTCATCGCCGGCGACGCCGACCGACATGTTGCCGTGGATCATGAAGGCTATGCCTCCAAACATCTGCTTTTCCACCAGGGCGGGGTGGGCGCCGATCTCGTCTCGGATCCGCTGGGCCAATTCCTCGCTATAAGCCATCGAGCTACTGCCAATCGATGGTGTGAACATCAACCGGCCCTTCGATCCCTTTGAGGGTCACCGAACGGGGCTCGGACACCGGGAATCGGATCGCGCCGGCCTCTTTGAGCGCGTCCGAGGAGACGACGATCTGCTCGCGCTCACCGATGTCCCCGACCCTGGCAGCAACGTGGACCCCTTGTCCGGAATAGTCACTCCCCTGCGGGGTCGCCTCTGCGGTATGTAGCCCGATGCGTATCCAAGGGGCAAAGCCGTGCTCATGGCGCTGTGCGGCGAGGCGGCGCTGAATGGCGACGGCTGCCTCTACAGCATCCGACGCCTCGTCGAAGGCGACGAAGAAGCCGTCGCCGGTGTGGCGCACCTCCTGCCCGCGATGCTTGGCGAATGTGGAGCGTAGAGCGCGGTCATGCCAGCGAAGCAGATCCTCCCAGGCGTCGTCGCCGATCAGCCCGACCAGGTCGGTCGAAGTGACGATGTCGGTGAACATGAAGGTCTTGATCACCCGACGCCCATTCCCGGCCGGACGCGGCGCATCCTCCCCGAGCAACTCGTCCACCTTGCGCACGTCCAACACAGCCCCGAGCCGCTCAAATGTGGAACGGGCCGCGCCGAGCTCCATGCGCGCTGTGGTCTCGTCTCCAGCCGCCGCCTTCGCCTGACCCAATAGCAGGCGGGCTCGAGCGCTTTCATAAGGGAGCTCGATCTCACGCCACAGCCGCCACGCCTTGTCCAACACTGTGGCGGCCTCGGCGAATCGCCCCTCGTGAAGCTCGACCTCGCCCCTGGCGGTGCTCGCGGCTGCCTCGAAGGCGGTCCTCTCATAGTCGGCGGCGATCCGATCCAGCTCCTCGGTCGCGGCGAGGGCCGTCTCCACATCGTCGCCGGCCAAGGCAATCGTCACCTGCGCCGGCAGGAGCCGGGCCCTGCCGAGGGCATTCATCGTCGAGCCTTCTTCAGCCTCCGGGTCGGCTCCCCGCGCCAGGCTGGCTGCGATCGCTTTACCGGCAGCGTCGGCATCGCCCCTGGCCAGCATGAGCAAGGCCAGGCCCGGCTGTGAGTCCCGCCCGTACTCGTAGGCGCGCATGAATGCCCGCTCGGCCGCATCGAGGTCACCCATGTGGAGCCGCACCTCGCCAACCTCGTAGTGGGCGAAGCCAACCGAGTCGAGGAGCTGGTAGCGCTCCAGCTCTTCGCTAGCGACGCGGGCCTCGCGCTCAGCTTCCGCATACGAGCCTCGCAGCCGCTTCAGCTCAGCCCGATGCACACGGCACACCCCCGGATAGCCGCCCAAGGAGTGACGATGCATCCAGCGATCGGCCTCCTCCGTCCACTCCCCTGCACGTCGGTAATCGGCAAGGTTGCCATAAGCAGCGATGGTGTTCGTATAGACCTCACAGGCGGCGCGCAGGTCCAGTTCCCCCGACACCGCCGCCGCAGTGGCTTCGTCGATGAGGGCCATCCCCTCCTGCCAGTCGCCTTTGGTCAACAGGGCAACGCCCTTGAAACTCATCGCCAGTGAGTGCACCTCGGGAACGCCGTGTCGAAGGGCAAGGTCGATCGCTTCGTCACCACGGGCGATCGCATCGTCGAGGTTGCCGCGCAAGAGCAGCGCCTCGGCCATGCGCAATAGATGCAACCAGGCGTGTCCTCCCGACTCCGGTTCACCCTCAAGCATGCGCTCGACCTTCGCCATCCATCCGGCGCCGACGGAGACCGCCATGCGCCGGAAAGCAAGGTAGGCCAACGTGACGGCGACGCCCACGGCGGCCGTCTTATCAGCGGCTTCGGCATATCCCGTATAGGCGCGCTGGAGAGCGTCAACGGCTTCATCGGGATAGCCGCTCCACCAGGCGGCGTCGGCAAAGAGCTGCAGGTCACTAGGGGTGAGGATTTGGTCGTGGTCGGCCTCGGAGAACGCTTCGCGGGCCTCGTTCCAGGCGAGGCGCTCAACCGCGTCTCTGCCGGCCAACAGCGTGTCGTCCACGGTGCATCCCCTGCGATGTCGTGCGGTCACGACGATACCGGGGACGTCAGCCCAAAGGAGCACGGATTCCCGCTACTGCTCGGTGCTCCGGCCGACTGCAACAACGACACCGGCGCCCAGCACACCCGTGCTGAGGAAGAGCACGACGGGGACCGCAGCGCCGAGGAAGGTCGATGCCAATCCGACCGGCACCTCCCCTGTCCGCGCCGCAGTCATCGATACCTCACTCGAACCGCTCGCGCCGCACCAGCAGGCTGGCGCTGACCAGGGCGACCCACAACCCGAATCCAAGGCCGGGAATCTCAAGGAAGACCGGCACCAGAGCCAAAACAGCGGCGAAAAGGTAGCCGACGATGACGAGCCACCGCGCCATTGCGCCGGTCCTCCACGCGATCGTCGAGGTCGTGGCGACAAACACGGCCTGCATTCGCGGCATCGCCACCACCAGGATCAGGTCGGCCGCTCTGACCGCGACGACAATAGTCGATGCACCCTGGAGCACCGTTTCGCCGATCGAGACCGCTACGGCAACCGCGATCCCAAGACCCACCAGCATCAAGGCTACGAACAGGATGGCGCTGCTCAAGAACACTGTGGCAAAGAACTGATCCTCTCGCTCACCGATGCGTCTTCTGATCACCCCAACAAACCACAGAAAGGCGATGGCGCTGAACGCCGCCAGGTTGAATGCCGCGACCATCCATCCGCGATGGCCGGGATCCGAATACCAGGAGATGATCTCGTCACCAGGCGCGGTGAGCGCCGGTGCCTGCATGAAGATGAGCAACACCGCGCCATAAAGCACCGCAAAGGCGAAGCCGGCGATCGCCGCAGCCTCGATCGAATACCCGGGCCGGTCGGGTGCTGCTGCTGGCTCAGGATCGGTCACGCTTCCTCCATCCCACGGCCCACTTCTGAACTGAACGGTCGCCGTAGTATGCCGGGTTCGACGTGAGCGGGGGGCGGGCGGGCATGGTGCGAAGAAGTAGGCCAGTAGCGAAGCTACCAAGTAGCGAAGTAGCTAAGTAGCGAAGTAAGACACTGATCTACTGATCTACGCGTCGGCGCCAACCGGCGGCGAAAGGAGCCTGGCCGCCTCTTCCACGGCGCTTTGTGCTTCGTCGATCTTCTCCGTCCAGGTGACGATGTCACCGCGGCGCAACGCGGCATCGGCCGCTTGGAAGGCGGCGGCTGCCTGTTGCAACAGCTGGGCCACCTGCTCGTCCACGGTTCCGGTCGGGGGCTGGGTCGGCTCCTCCGGACCAACTCCGGCGGACTCACCGAAGATGGCTCCCAGCGCCTCCTCGAGGGTGTCGCGCATTTCGATCCGGCCGTCGAACGACACCACCACCCGCTTGAACTCCGGGATGCCGGTACCGGTGCTGTTGTCGTCGGCCGAGATATACACCGGTTGCACATAGATCAGCGATTCGTCAATGGGAATGACCAGCATGTTGCCCTGGATTACACGCGAGCCGCCTTGGCCGAGCAGGGTGAACTCCGCCGAGATGACCGGGTTCTGGTTGATGAAGTTGCCCACCTGGCCGGGACCGTCGATCTGAGTCTCCGCCGGAAGGGCGAAGTCGATGATGCGCCCGTATTCCTCGAGCGGACCACTCTTCACCACCATGAACGACACCATGTTTGGCCGGTCCCGCGGCGTAAACGGCTGCATGAGCAGGAACGACAGCTGGTCGTCGCCTGGCAGCTTCATCAACAGGTAGTAGGGCAGCATCGGGTCGTCGGCGAACGGCGCCCGCAGCTCGGGACGCGGCGAGGTCGACGGGTCCCTGGCGATCTGCCAGGGGTCGGCCACGGTGAAGAACTGGGCGGGATCGGTCATGTGGTACAGCGTGTACATGTCGGTCTGCACCCGGAACAGATCCTCCGGATAGCGGAAGTGGCTGATGATGTCCGGGGGCAGCTCGCTCAAGTCCCTGAACACACCGGGGAAGATGTTCTTGTTTGCCTGGATGATTGGGTCGTCGGGGTCGATCACGTACAGATCCATGGTTCCGTCGTAGGCGTCGATGACGGCCTTCACCGAGTTGCGGATGTAGTTGAACCCGTTGGGAAGGCCCTCGCCGCGATTGAGGCGGCCGGTCGATGCCACCGCCGAGTACGGGTATCGATCGGTGATCGTGTACAAATCCATCACCCACTTGAGCCGGCCCCCGGTGATCACGATGTATGGGTCGGCATCGGCGGCGAGGAACGGTGCAATCCGCGCTATCCGAGAGCGAATGTTCCGCTCCAGCAGCACCTTGCTGTCTGCCTGCAAACGGTCGGAGATCAACGTGTCCAGGTTGCCGAACCGGAGGGCCCAAGCCAGCCGGTCGAAGAACCCGCCGAGAGGAACGCCTCCCGACCCGTCATAACTGTTGGTGGCTACGTTGGAGGCGCTGCCCCCGATGGGGAAATCCACCTCCTGCTGGTTGGTGCCGGCAATGACATAGTCGTCTTCGAGGTGGTCGGAGAAGTAAACCCTGGGCTGGGCGATGTCCAGTGAGGGGTCGCCGGTTTCGTTGACCGGGGGGATGTCTCTGACCGCGAGATCGGGCCGACCGCCACCGGTCACGCCGTTGGCTGCGCTGAGTACCGAGCCGAACCCGTGTGTGTAGACCAGCTTCTCGGTCACCCAGCCCGAGCCGGGGATGTTGGGCTCGTCGAGCTCCCGTGCCGACACCATGACCTGGGTCAGCGTGCCGTTGATGAGGTAACGGTCGACGTCAACGTCACCCAGGTCGTAATAGGTGACGATGTTCTGCAGTTCCCGGTACGTGGTGGCCAGCACGCCTGGATCCCACAGGCGAATGTTGGAGACGGTGGGCTCGTTGGCGGCGATGTCTTCGGCGGTGAGGTCCGGAGACGCGGCAAAGTCGGCAACCTCGACGTCGGTGAGCCCATAGGCACGTCGGGTGAACTCGATATTGTAGGCGACGTACGGTGACTCCTTGTTGACCTCGTCCGGCTGGACCTGCAACCGCTGCACCAGGGCCGGATAGATCCCTCCCACCAGGATCGAAGTGACCAACCACAGGCCCGCCGCCACCAAGGGGAGTGTCCACCCTCGGAACCACACGTTCACCAGCAGGATCACCGCGGCAACGAGCGAGATGATGATCAGCAGATTCAGCGCAGGTACCTGGGCATTGACATCGGTGAAGGAGGCGCCGAAGACCTGACCTCGCGAGGAGTAGAGCAGATCCCACTTGTCCAGCTGATACATCGCAGCCTTGAGCAGGGCGAGCAGTGCAAGAAGAATCGAGATGTGAGCCTTCGCCGCCGAACTGGTGTGCGCTCCCGGGCCTTGCACCCGGATACCGCCATTGAGGTAGTGGACGGCCACGACGACCAGCGCCAGAACCAGGATCAGCTGGAAACCCCACCCGGTGAGATCACGCAAGAACGGTGCATCGAATACATAGAGGCCGACGTCGTTGCCAAAGATCGGGTCGACGAGACCAAACGAGCCGCCCTGGGAGAACAGCAGCCAGTCTTGCCACCACGCCGCTGCTCCCAGGCCGAGGAGGATCCCGAAGAAGGCGGCCGCGGCGATCCGCAGCCACCGGGCGCGCGGCTCGACCCACGTCTGGTAGCGCTCCAGAAGCTCCTCGTCGGGACTGCCGGTGACGACACCGAGGCGGGGCGACAGGCGATCGGCAATGAAAAGGTTGATCCAAAACGCGACAAAGGCGAACACGGAAGCAAAGGCGACGAGCCACACCTTGGTGAACACCAGCGTCGTCCACACCCCGACGTGGCCCACGGAGTCGTACCACAGGTAATCGGTCCACAACGTTGCCAGGGATCGGGCGGTGACGAAGGCCACGACCACCAACCCAATGCTGATCCAGATCCAGCGTCTGGAACGGCGGCCCGTATACGGGATGGGATCTCGATCGATCACGGTGCGAGTCTACGGGCGAAACAAATTCAGCATGCAGGAACGACGGTACACGAGCACTCGAGACTCGCCGGGGGGATCAACGTCCCCGGAGGGGGACCGTCGGCGATCGGCCACGGGCCCGAGCCTTGGCCGCAGTCTACGCAGGAGCGATTGGACGGGATCACAGACACCTGGTGGCAATCCATTGCCTGTAATCCGTCGAGGACGCCTTGTTGGTAGGCCCGTCGCGATATGAAGCGCACTCGCCGCTCGGCATCGTCGGTTCGCCAGGCGCGGAAGACTCGCGACAGTGATGACGCGGTCTCGCGCTTGCCGGCGCCGGCGCTCCGAGACCGCTCCAACGACAACGCGGCCGCCTCGACGAACACCGTCGTGAACTCGACCGTCGGATCGTCAACATGTATCTCCGGCTGCGGGGCATCGGAGCGCCCGAGCAGCTCAGCGGCAGCGGCGAACCCGGCAGCCATGCTCTCCTCGGCGACGCTCACCAGGACACCGCCGATCTCGCCGTCCACAAGACTGACGTCCGGAGTCCACGCCTCGTCGAGGCGGAGATGCTCGAGAGCTCGATTCTGGGCCGAAACCAACTGGCGCTTGACGAGACGAAGCGCCCGATTCTGCACCGGCAGCAACAAGCGGTCGCGAAGGGCGAATGGATCGATTGAGTCGCGAGTCGCGACTGGCGAGTCGCGGGTCTCCACCTGCTCGCCATTGCCTTCTAATAGGGCGGCAGTCGCTGCCTCTGCCGGAGTCGCTTCCTTGACAGTTGAACCATTGCCCTGAGTCTCCAGCGACGGAGGCGCCCCCGAGGAGCGGAGGTCGTTGAACAAGCCGGCAAGCGGATCGGGAGTCGGTTCAGATTCGGGCTCAGGGTTCGTTGTCTGTGGTTCGGCTGTCGTCCCGGGTTCGGACGCCGGCCCTGGTTCTGAAGAGCCCCCCTCCCCGCCCGTTTCCTCCCCCTGGGGGGAGGTGGCAGCGGCGGAGCCGATGCCGGAGGGAGCTGTTGCGGTACTCCCCCCCAAAGGGGGAGAAACGGATCCCGAGTCACGGATTTCGTCCCCCTCAGACGAAGGTGGTGGCGAGCCTCCCTCCGTGCGCGTGCCGTCTCTCTTGGCGGAGGTGGCAGCGTCGGTGCGGGTGTCGTAGGGCGCTATTGGCCCGCCCGGGACAGCCCCCCTCCCCGCCCC
>JACZST010000074.1 GCA_022574065.1 Acidobacteriota bacterium | reverse complement strand
CACCGAGGGCACCGACGGCCAGGATGGCGACGACGGCGATCAGGGCGACCATGATGCCGTACTCCACCATCGTTGCACCGCGCTCGTTGGTCACGAAAGCCCTCAGCACAGTCCTCAGATACTGCACCATGTGGATGCTCCTTTCCTATGCGAAGACCCAGACGGGTCTCTTCCACTCGGTGCATCGTGGTGTAGCCGGACGCGGCCGTCATCGTCAGGATTGATGAATCGACTCCAAGAGGCTCAGCGGTTAGGACACGATCTCGCTCTATATCGGAGATGGCATCAGCTGAGCCGTGGCCCGAGCGGCCCGCCGCGAAGCGGCAAAGAGCGGGACAAAAAGCTCTACTTCTGTCGAGATGACCGATCACGTATCGGTGCGCACTCTCAGGCCTCGTACCAGCCGCTGCTGTAGGCCTTGGCGGCTGCGGCGAGCTGGGAGTGGACACCGAGTTTGAGCAGGATCGAGCGAACGTGGGAGCGCACCGTGGCCAGCGACACAAACGTCTCATCCGCGATCTCGGTAGACCCGCAGCCCTGGCACATGAGAGAGAGCACCTCGCGTTCGCGCGGGGTGAGTGTGGCAAACGGGGCGTGTTGTCGCTGCTCCTCGGCCCGGCTGCGGCGAAGCTCCGCCAGCAAGGTCCTGGAGTGCCAGCTGAGCGCCCCATCGTCTCCAGCTGCCGTTCTTATGGCAGCCACGAACTCGGTGAAGGAGGCTCGTTTCTTGTCGATGATGCCGACGGCGCCGGCCTCGAGACAGGCACCCAATCCCAGGTGATCGGAGGACGAGGTGAGCATGACCACCCTCCCCCCGGCGTTCGTCATCGATCTGATCAGCGACTCGGGGCGCCCGAGTGGGGCGGGCAGCTCGTACTCGAGCAGGATCACGTCTGCCTGGGCCTGTTCGACCGCGAAGACGATGTCTTCTGCGGAATCGGCCCACACAGCTGTGGTCGGTATGCCGCACCGGTTGAGCTCCTCGGTCAAGGCATGGGTGAGCAGCGCGTGGGGGTCGACGAGCGCGGCTCGCGGTGCGGCGAGCTCGCCATCGAGTCTCGCTGTGACGTCTTCCTCAGCGGCCTGATCGGGGTTAGACCACGCGACCACGCTGACCTGCCTTCCCTGCTCGCCCCCGACGAGGCCGTTGCCAGCCTCTGTCACGCGCATCCTTGCCGTCGCGGGTGCTACCCGGCATCGTCAAAACTGATGATTTGGGCCGGGACGAGCTCGTGCTCCGTACCCCCCGACCATGCGGACTTCGTAGGGAGTAGGCCATCCGCATCGCGGAAACCAGCTCATCGAAGCCGGCGCTCGATGGGTCGATGGCCCAGACGGCGCCGGCCCTCGTGCACTCGCCTGCGCCTCCCTGGTTGTCTCCGCCGTCGATGGCAACCACGCGCACCCCCCGGTCGGTGAGCCGACCGATGAGGCTCAGTTGCGCCTGTGTGGGGGCGGCCGTGCCCACTTTGAAGAGGACGAGGTCCGCATTCATGCTCACCAGGCGATCGAGCAACCCTCCGGTCGGCGAAGCCGTGCCCGCCCACCATGTGGTAAACCCGGAGCCGCGCAGAGCCTCGATCAGTGAATCGAGGAACAGTCCCGGCCTGCCAACCACTCCAACCCGGACGTGGTGGATCGAATCATCAGTTCTGTCGATGACGGACCGAGCGTGGTCGGGGTTAGATCTACGCAGTGTCATCTCAACCGCCGCTCGAGGTGCTCATCGCGGTGCGACCGCGATTGTTCGCGTCGGCCCTTGGTCGACTGCTCGACCGCGACGGGAGACGGGTCACGATTGTCGATCCTGAAGCGGCAGTGTCGGCGGACCGCTACGACGTGGCCGTGATCTCTGACGGCCCGACCCCGGTCGGACCGGGCGTTGCGGTGATCAGGCTGGCCGACCCGGAGCAGGGACGTCCATCGAGCACGGTGCGTATCGGGTCCCAGCACGAGATCGTGCCGGTGACGTCGACGATGGATCTCGTTGAGCTCGTCGATCGTGCCGGGCTGGAGGCTCGCGGCAGAGCGGAAGCCTGAACAGGCTTCCCCCAGGTTTCCCCGATCCGCGATCCGACCGATTACCCCAGCCGGTGCCCAGATGACCGGGGAGTCAGACGACGGAAGACGGGTTTCCCCTTTTTCCACCCTCCGCAATGGAAGGTGTCCCCTTCGACCCATCGGTACCTTCCCCCTACGCTGCGTAACCTTAGTCGCGCACAGCGTGAGGTTTCCAGTCGCACCGACAGATCGGGTGGGTGTCAGATGGCGGCGGCCGCGTTGGCGGCGATGTCTTCGGCGAGGGCTAGGGCGGCGGTGGCCCCCGGTGACGGTGCGTTGCGCACCGTCACCACGCGCTCTTTCCGGCCGACGAGGAAGTCGTCGATGAGTTTGCCGCTCCGATCGACCGCTTGTGCCCGCACCCCGGCGCGCGCCCTGACCAGATCGGAAGCGGCGACCCCCGGCACGTAGCGTTGCACATCGCGGACGTACGCCCGCTTGTTGACCGATCGCCAGCTCTCCACCACACCTCGCCGCCAGTGGTCGGCGGCGAGGTGCCGGAAGCCTGCCGTGCCCGCCAGATCCCTGAGATGGGAAATCTCGATGTCACGCCACCGGTACCCGTCGCGGGCGAAGGCCAGCACCGCGTTCGGTCCCACCAGCACGTCGCCGTGCACGGTGCGGGTCAGGTGAACACCGAGGAAGGGGTAGTTCGGATCCGGAACCGGGTAGATCAGACCGCGAACCAGCTCCGTCTTCGCGGCGGCGAGCCGGAGGTACTCACCGCGAAACGGAACCACTGCCGGCTCCGCAGAGTCCCCAGCCAGCACTGCGAGGCGATCTGACTGGACGCCTGCGCATACCACCGCGACCCCTGCGGTGATCAGACGCCGCTCCGTGCCAACGACGACCCCCACCTTGGTCGCCGACTGGGCGATGTCCACCACTTCGGCATCGCTGATGACCATCCCGCCCGCAGTCGTGACGTCCAATGCGATGCGCTCGGCGATAGCAACGAAGTCGGTTATAGCCGTCGTTGGCGACCAGATCGCCAGATGCCCTACGGCGGCAGGCTCTCGCCTCTCGATCCCGGCTCGGTCGACCACCTCGAGACCAGGGACACCGTTGGCAGTGGCGCGGTGCTCGAGGTCGCGAAGAAGCGGTACCTCGGACTCCGAAGCGGCGATCACCAGCTTGCCGCATTCGATGTAGGGAAGACCGTGTGTCTCGACGTACTCGCGGAGCATCCCGACGGACCGCCTGGTCAGTTCGGCCTTCTGTGATCCCGGCCGGTAATAGATGCCGGCGTGCACGACTCCGCTACTCCGTCCGGTCTGATGGGTAGCGATCGTAGATTCCTTCTCCAGCACCGCGACGGAGCGGCGTTCGTCGCTGAGTAGAAGCTGGCGGGCTACGGCGAGCCCGATGATCCCACCGCCGATGATGACGAAATCGGCATGGTTCGGCAGGTCCGACGGAGGGCTGATATCGGCGATGTTCCGCGGTTCCGACGTCGCCATCAGCCCATCGATTTGACGACGGTGTCGTACACCCGGTCGGCCGAGGGGATCGCAAGGTCCTCGAGAGCCTCGGCAGACGGGAGCGGGACGTGGGGGGTGGTGATGCGGACGATCGGACCGTCCAGATCCCAGAAGACCTCCTCGGCGACGATCGACGTGATCTCGGCACCCCATCCGCACAGCCTGGGATTCTCCTCGACCGTGTACAGACGGCCGGTCTTGGCAACCGACCCGAGCAAGGTTTCGGTGTCGAGTGGGACGAGGGTGCGCACGTCGATCACCTCCGCGGAGATGCCGTCCTCGGCGAGCCGGTCCGCGGCCTCCAGTGCCCTCGGGACCATGAGTGCCAGGGCAACGATGGTGCAATCCGTGCCTTGGCGAACGACGGCGGCCGTACCGAGTGTGTCGACGATCTCACCGTCGGGTATCTCGCCCTTTGTGGCGAACAATGACTTGTGCTCGAAGAACACCACAGGGTCGGGATCGCGGATCGAGGCCGCCATCAGCCCGATCACGTCAACTGGTGTCGAAGGGGCGACCACCTTGAGGCCCGGGATCATCATGCACCAGTTCTCCACGCTCTGGCTGTGCTGCGCACCGAAGCGAGAGCCCCCGCCGTTGGCGGTGCGGATAACCATCGGGACCGAGATCTGCCCACCGGTCATATACCGCGCCTTGGCAACTTCGTTGGCGATCATGTCGAAGCAGACGGCGATGAAGTCGGAGAACATGATCTCTGCGATGGTCGGAATACCGGTCATCGCCGCACCGGCCGCGGCGCCGATGATGGCTTGCTCAGAGATCGGGGTGTCGCGCACTCGCTCAGGTCCGAACTCGTCGAGCAGGCCGACCGTGGTCTTGAATACGCCTCCTGCGTCTGCGATGTCCTCGCCGAGCATCACCAGCAGCGGATCGCGGCGCATCTCCTGGGCGATACCGTGCGCCACCGCCTCCCGGTAGTTCAATTCCGCCACGCCGACCCGCCATCTGCCCACACGTCGGTCATGAGCGCCGCGTCGCCCGGCGGCGCCGATGCCTTGGCGTACTCGGTGGCGTCGTCGACCCGCTGTGCGACCTCCTGCTGTATCTCGGTCAGCTGTCCTTCCGCAACCCCGAGCCGCAGGAGCCGCTGGTGGTACATCGGGATCGGGTCTCGCTTCATCCAAGCGTCGACTTCTCCGTCGGGCCGATACTTGCCTGGGTCCGCCCTGCTATGGCCACCGTGGCGGTAGGTCATGGCCTCGATGAGCGATGGGCCGCCGCCACTGCGCGCCAGTTCAACGGCCTTTCGGGCCGCTTCATACACCGCGTCGGCGTCGTTGCCGTCGACCAGCACTGCCTCCAGCCCATACGCCGGGGCCCGATCGGCAGCAGGGTGGGGTACTGCGGTTACGAAGTCGCTCGGCGTGTATTCCATATACAGATTGTTCTCACACACGAAGATCACGGGGAGCTTCCAGACCACCGCGAAGTTGAGTGCCTCGTGGAAGGCACCGATGTTGGTTGTGCCGTCACCGAAGAAGGCGACGGCCACCTGGTCCGTTCCCCGTATCTGGGCCGACCAGGCGGCACCGTTGGCAATGCACAGGTGGGCACCGACGATGGCGTAGCTGCCCATCATCCCGTGCTCGACCGAGGTCAGGTGCATCGAGCCCCCTTTACCGCCGAGGAGGCCGTCCTCCCTGCCGAGAAGCTCGGCCATGACCGGGCCCATGCCGACTCCGCGGGCCAGGGTGTGGGCATGGCCGCGGTAGGTGGCGAAGCTGTAGTCGTCGGGCCGTATCGCTGCAGCCACGCCGGCTGCCACCGCCTCCTGCCCAAGCGAGAGGTGGCTCGTTCCCTTCACCAGGTTCTGCATGAACAGGTCGTAGGCGCGCTTCTCGAACTGCCGGAGTTCCTGCTGTAGCCGATACATCTCGACCCTGGTTTCCAGCGGGATCGGCAGATCCTCGTTGCCGTGGTCGACGGGCGCAGGCGGCCGCGGCGGCCGCAGGGCGAAGTCGTAGCGCCCGGCTTCAGCTCGATCAGTACTCATTGGCGACCATCAGCTCCTCTGCGGGGAACAGGGTGATGATCTTGGGACCCTCAGCGGTGACCACGATCTCCTCCTCGATCCGAGCGGCCGACCGGCCATCCGATGCCGGGGCGAAGGTCTCGAGAGCGAAGAGCATGCCCTCCTTGATCTCGATGGGGTCATCGAGGGAGTTGAGGCGGCTGATGATCGGTCGTTCGTGCAGCCCAACACCCACCCCGTGGCCGAACTGGAGCCCGAAAGCCTCCATTTCGCTTGGGAACCCGAACTCCTCGGCCTTTGGCCACACCCTGGCGATCTCATCGGTCGAGGTGCCCGGCTTGACCAGCTGGATGGCGGCATCCATCCACTCCCTGGCCTGCTGGTATGCGTCGCGTTGCGACTGGGTGGCCCTGCCAACGACAAACGTCCGGTAATAGCAGGTGCGGTAGCCGTTGTAGACGTGAATGATGTCGAAGTAGGCCTGGTCGCCGGGTCGAATCAATCGGTCGGAGAACACGTGGGGATGCGGGCTGCACCGCTCGCCGGCGATCGAGTTGACCGCTTCGACGAACTCCGAGCCCATTTCGAACAGCCGCTTGTGGGCGAGGGCGACCACATCGCTCTCCCTGACTCCCGGCTTGAGGAATTCATAGATGTCGTGGTACACACCGTCGACCATGGCACACGCCTGGGTCAGCAGCATGATCTCGTCTTCGTTCTTGATCTCGCGAGCGAGCATCATCAGTTGCTGCCCGTCGCTCACCGTGATCCCCGCCGACTGCAGCGCAAGGAACACCGATGTCTCCGCCATGTCGACACCGAGTGGCATGTCGCCGACGCCCTCCTCGGCGAGCACGGAGGCGATCTCGGCGGCCGCTCGAGTCTGCAACCCCGAGGTTGGGGCGATCGCGCCCTGGAGCCCGGTGTTGCCGCCGATCGAGTTCTCAGGGTTCATCCATGGCTGCTGGAGCCGGTGCGCCTTTGCCGCCGACCCGAAGTCCCAGATCCGAGGCTCGCCGGTTCTGGTGATCAATGCGTAGCGTTCACCCTTGTTGAACGCCCAGTATCCGATGTGGGTGCTGGTGAGGTAACGGATGTTGCTGGTCTCGAACAGCAGTACGCCACCGAGGTCGGTTTGCTCGAGTTGCTCTCGGACCCTGGCAACGCGATAGTTTCGCAAACGGTCGAAGTCGACGCGTTGCTCCCAATCGACGCCCATGATACCGGGGGCAGGGCTTGTTGCTACTGGGAATTCGGCCATCGTCGTATCCTTTCTCTGCCCTGCGTTCTGGCCTCGTTCCAACGGCGACGCGGGGCTCGCAGAGGCGCCGAGCCGTACGCCGGAACCCGCGATCGATTGAGCGGTCGCGCACCGGGCAAGACTCCGGCACCGATCTTAGCCCTGAGGACCGGCCTGTTCACCCTGACTTAATAGCCGGCGGAGACATCGGATAGGCTGCGACGAAGCGATCGAGGAGGAGCGCATGGCAAGGGATGTCGAGCTTATCCATCTCAAGGGAAACGACCCGAAGTGGAACATGCCGTACACGCCTGCGATCAAGGTTCGGTCCGGCGCGCTGGTCTTTCTCTCCGGCGTGACCGCAGCCCCCGTGTACCACAGCCACCCCCATGTGCCGGCCGAGTTCTCCGACATACCCGAAGATGCGGCAACACAGACCGAGCTCACCATGGAGAACCTGAAGACGGTCCTCGCAGCCTCAGGGGGCACCCTCACCGACATCGTGCAGCTGACCCGTTTCATCGTCGATGAGGATCGCAATCAGGACGCGATCAACCAGGTCATGGGCCGGTATCTCGGTGACCACCGCGCCGCCAGCACGTCGGTGGAGGTGGTGCGCCTGGCAACCGGCCCCAAGTTCGTGCTCGAGCTGGAGGCGGTCGCCGTCGTGGATGATTAGGCAGTTGCTAGTCATCGGTTCGCCTCTCCCACGAAGTGGGGGAGGTGCGAGCATCCGGCCGGTAGGCCGTGTGAGGGTTCTTAGATCGAGTCCCTGTTGGCCGGAGGGAACCGTCTCGATCTACGAACCCTCATCGCGCAGCGGAGGGGGCTCTGGGAGTTTCGGTTACGAGATGTGCTCATTTAGTCGGCAGCTCCCCCAAAGCCCCCTCTGCGTCGGGCCTGCGGCCCAACGCGTCTCCCCCGCTGCGCGGGAGAGACAAAAGTGGCTCACAATCCCAGGTAGGCCTTGCGCAGTGCCTCATTCTCGAGCAGCTCAGACGAGGCGCCCTCGATGACGATCCGTCCCTCCTCGAGCACGTAGCCCCGTGTTGCCAGGTTGAGGGCGTCGATGGCGTTCTGCTCGACGAGCAGAATCGAGACCCCCGATTCGTTGATCTGGCGTAGTACCTCAAAGATGGCTTCGACCATGATCGGGGCGAGCCCGAGCGAGGGCTCATCGAGCAGCAGCAGACTGGGTTTCGCCATCAACGCTCTGCCGATTGCCAGCATCTGTTGCTCGCCGCCGCTCAGGTTGCCTGCCAGCTGGCCGCTGCGCTCCTCCAGGCGGGGAAAGATCCCGTGCACCCACTCCAGGGTCTCCTCGCTCGTCTCCCTCGCGCGCTTGTTGTAGGCCCCCACCGCCAGGTTGTCGGCGACGGTCATCTCGGGGAAAATGCGGCGCCCCTCGGGAACCACGGCGATACCCTGCTCAGCAACCCGATGCGACGGAATGTCGGTGAGGCCGCGACCGTCCAGTTCGACGGTTCCTCTCCATGTCGCGATCAGCCCGGAGATGGCGTTGACCAGCGTTGACTTGCCGGCTCCGTTCGGTCCGAGCATGGTGACGATCTCGCCGTCGTCGACGGTCAGATCGACTTCCCACAACGCCTGCGCCTGTCCGTACCCGGCGACGAGATCACGCACCTCAAGCATCGGGTGCCCTCCCTCCAAGGTAGGCGGCCACTACCGCAGGGTCGGCCATCACCTCGGTGGGGTCGCCAGCAGCGATCACGCTGCCTTGATCGAGCACCACGATCCGATCGG